>JABGZB010000041.1 GCA_018674955.1 Verrucomicrobiota bacterium
CTCGACAACGGCGCGGACTACGAGGCGAAAAACAAACTTGGCCAAGCGCCTGCTGACATCCCGTTGCTGAAGCGAAATCTCAAGAACAGCCAGTTTGCGCTGGTGGAACTTTACACGTCGGAATCGTGCTCAAGCTGCCCGCCGGCGGAGCGGTTCACAGCGGAGATTCGGCGGATGGCTTTGGCCAAGCGACTGAACATTTTCTGCGTCTCCTTTCATGTGGATTATTTCGACGGTGGAAGCTGGAGTGACGGCTTCAGCGACGGACGCTTCTCCGCCCGGCAGCGGGCGTACGAGCACAAGCGGTTCAGCGGCATGTACTACACGCCGCAGATGATCGTGAACGGCAAGTACCAGACACTGGGTCACAAACGGGCCAACGCGTTCGACGCGATTAACCGCTCACTAAAGCTGCCGGCCACGGTGGCGGTGTCCGTTCGGCAGGTCAAAAAAGAGGACGGAGCCATCGCGGTTAACGCCTGCACGCTGGGCAAGTTCGAGAATGCGGCGTTGTGCGTGGCGCTCGTCGAGCATGGCATCCAGCGGCGGATCACCGGTGGCGAAAACAAGGGCCGCACGCTGAGCATGGACAACGTTGTGCTGGAGTTCAAATGCGTCGATCTTGCCGGCCCGGTCGGGCACGAGTTCACGTTCGACTTGAAGCAGGTGCCCGGCGGCAAAAGACGCAACCTTGGCGCCGTTGCTTTCGTGCAACGCACCGACAACATGGAC
The DNA here is from genome assembly GCA_018674955.1 of Verrucomicrobiota bacterium. GTDB lineage: Bacteria > Verrucomicrobiota > Verrucomicrobiia > Limisphaerales > UBA1096 > UBA1096. Next base: position 733 of record JABGZB010000041.1, read on the forward strand.
ATGCTGGGTGCCCAGTCGGCACGGATTCACTGGCAACCCGGTGAGAAGCCAGACAAGGAGCCAAGCCGCGAATTCGAATAACTCCTCGAAGGATTTATCTTTTGCCCAACCTCTCCAGGCCGAAATTTTCTGGCAGGGAAAATTCGTGGGGCAGGGTGATTCCGCCTTTTCCGAATCCCTTTCGGTTCCGCTCAGATTCGGATTTGTTGAGAATGCTGGCGAGGTTTTTGTAGGCGACCTTGGATCGCGTTTCAGCCGGCAGGGCGCTCAAGAGAGCCTGGTATTTCTTCAACTCCATCGGGATGCCGCTGTATTTGCCGACCGAGTCTGACCCGATGAGAAAGTTGTCCGGGTATTTTTGGATCAGGGCCACCCACTCGTCCAAGTTTTTGTAAACATAGGTACCGAGCACCACCCACGACAAATCTAGGTAAAGATTCTCGTGGTAGTCGTCGAGGATTCGCTCGAGGGTTTGCCTGTAATTCTTGACCACAATCCTGCGACTGATACCGGCGTGACACCAGATGACCTTGGGCCGGTTGGCCGCATTGGCCTCGTCGTGAACCGTGTTTTTCAGCAGGGCCAGAAACTCGTCCAAATACAGGGGCTGCTTGAACTCACTTTCGTTGCGAGAGATTGGCGCGACGTTGTGGTGAATGCTGACAGGCAGGCTGACTCGTCCGGCAAACTTCAACAGCCGGATGAACGACGGGTGGTTCGCCCGGGGGCGCTCCCCGGTGGTCAGGTTGGTGAGGTCGTCGTGGCGCGACATGAGTTCCCCCAGCCCCTCCCAGACTCCCGGGTATTCCCGGATGCGCTTGATCGCAAGGTCAACGGCTCCCAGGTCGGTCGTGTCGAGACCGCAGACAAACGGATGCAGTCGGGTTAGTTTATCCAGTTGAGTCTTGTCACCGGCGAACTGCCGCTTGTAGTCCATGAACGCGGCGGCGACCTGCAAGTCGGTGTCCCTGGCCGCCTTCACCCGCGAACTCGAGTCCAGGTAATATTTCGGTCGGAGAAAAAAATCGTCCTCGGCCCATTTCTTGACAAACGGCATGCCACACACCACCACATCGGCGATGTTGTGTTTTTCGGTGACATCGATCAACCCGGTCAACCGCCGGTGCCGCTCCCCGTACGGGAGTTGGAAATAGCGGCCATCCTTCATCAGGCCGGACTCGTTGCAGGGGAAGGCTCCGTCCCGGTTGTCGAACTCCCCGTTTTGGAGAAAATCCAGCAGATGAAAATGGCAGTCTCCGTACGGTTGAGCCTGCACGGATTGACCGGCGTTCAGAAAGATTCCAGCAAGTAAGAGGACGATTGGTCTCATAAATGTTCTCGAGCA
>JABGZB010000364.1 GCA_018674955.1 Verrucomicrobiota bacterium
AACGGTCCTCATCGTCGGCCTCTCTGATGTGACCGTGAATCGCACTTGGCCAAGCGAGTATAAGCGCGGAGTCGGTCGAGTTGTTCGGCTCCGTTTCGCGGTGACCGGGCAGACTACCGACAACCACTGGCACTGGCGCGGCCAAGCCCCTGCCCCCGACCCAAGCGGTTTGACTGGAGGTCGATGTGTTGACAACTGCCGATTGGGTTGCCCGCTGTTTTTCAAATCCCCAGCCGACCAAGTGTATCGGTGTTTTGGTACCGCGCATGACGCCGATCGGGTTGGTGTTCCGCGCAAACGGTCCGGTGCTTATCGTCATCCGATAGACCGTGTGCGCGCTCCCGTGGAAACGCGCCGTTGAGTTGAACGGAAAAATCAAGCCGGCAAACGTCAGTGTATAAGTGCCGGCCTTCGGTGCCTGCCAAGCCAGCAAGGGATCGAGGTTTTGCGTGTCGGGAGCGAACGCAACCTTGCTGCCGTTCTCGTCGTGCAGATGCAAAAACGCATCGATCGGCGAGTCGATCGAGTAGGCATGGCACTGCGCCACGATCCAGTCACCCTTGTTTGCGCGGAAAGAAAATGCATCAACATCGCCATTTTTCCCGAGGCGGCCGTTGACAACAACCGGCGTGTTTTCGAGGAACTGTGCATCGTCGAGTTTATCGTTCGGCTCCATCTCAGCGGTCTCATCGGCCAAGCCGACGAAGAATATCCGGGGCTGCGACGAGCCGTCGGCATTGAAGAATCGAACCAAGTGCGGACCAACCGGCGTGTCGGCGGTAATGGTGGTTTTGAAGGCGCCTTTTTTGTCCTTGATTGGGTCGAACTTGATGCCTGCATGGCTTGTCCACGCTTCGCTTGGCCAAGGTTCGGGTGCATCGGCGGCGGTGACTTCAACCGTGCTCCCGCGCTTGCCACCGGCGGGGAACAAGCTGGTGACGGAGGGCGGCTTGGCCAGGGTGCTTGGCCAAGCGGACAAGAGTAAAACAGTCGCAGCCAGCACTGCGACGAAGCGAACTTGCCTCACCCGAACAACTCCTTGATTGGGTGGCCGCCGTTGACGATAGGCAACGGACGCCCGGTGTTGGTGTGAAGTATCTTGTGAGGATCGATTCCCATTTTCGTGTAGAGCGAGCAGGCAAAGTCCTCGGGTGAATAAATATTTTCCGAGGCGTAATACCCCTTCACATCGGTCGCGCCAATGACCTGACCCGGCGGCACCCCGGCCCCCGCAACGAGCACCGACATCGCGTGCGGCCAGTGGTCGCGTCCTCCGTCCTTGTTGATCTTCGGCGTGCGCCCGAACTCACCGAGCAGCAACACGAGCGTGTTGTCGAGTTGGCCGCGATCGTGAAGATCGTTAATCAGTGCTGACACTCCTGTGTCAACCGTTGCGATTTTCTTTTTGAATCCAGTCTCGAATATCTTGGTGTGATGATCCCAACCACCGTTGTAAACCGTGACGAACGACACACCAACTCCGGTCAACCGGCGCGCGAGCAGCAGGCGTTGTCCAAAGTCGTTTCGGCCGTAGCGATCGCGCACCTCTGCCGGTTCCTTCTCCACATCGAACGCCGCCTGCGCCTCGGGCGACGAAATCAAGTCGATGCCCTGCTGGTAAAAACTGTCGAAATCCACCGACGGGTCAGCGGCGGCGGCATCGGTGATACGCAACATTCGATCGAGCGACTCGCGCAGCTTAAACCTTGTGTTCGCCCTGCTCTCGCTGATGCTCTTGGGCAGCACGACATCGCGAACACGATAACCTTTTCGGTTCGGATCGCCGTCGATGACAAACGGCGCGTGTTGGCCGCCGAGAAAATGCGGCCCCGCCGAGCGCGATTTGCGAGGTAACGAGGCGTATGCCGGCAGACCGTCGTTGATGCCGCGCAGATGCGACACCATCGAACCGAACGATGGATGAAACGACACGGAGGAACCACAGTTCACCGGCACCGGCGTCGGCGCACCGGTCATCATATAATGATTGCCTCCACCGTGGTTGGGATCCTTGTGGCAGATCGAGCGGATGATGGCCATCTTGTCAAGCGTCTTGGCCAGTCTCGGCACAGTCTCGCAAAACTGAACACCCGGCACCGTGGTCGGAATGGGATCAAACTTGCCGCGCACATCGGACGGGGCATCCGGCTTCGGGTCGAACATCTCATAATGCGTCGGCCCACCGTCGAGCCAGACGAGAATGCAGTTCACCTGATCCGGGCTAGCCTTGCCAACGGCCCAGGCCGCTTCGGCCCGCAGTCGAATCAGGTCGCTCATGCCCAATCCAAGAACGCCCCCGACGCCGACCTGGATAAAATCCCGGCGCGCTATTCCCGCACAGTTTGTGTTGAGCGTGTTCATTCCTGCTTCAGTGATTAAAGACGAACTCGGCGGTATTGATCAAGGCCCAAATGATGTCCTCGACAACCTCATGCCGCTTCGCGCCCCCGCTCTTAAACGCCTCGAGTGCAACGCGCTTTTCCTCGTCGCTTGGCCAGCGCGAATACAGGGCAAGGTACAATTCGTTCACGACTTCATCGCTTGGCTTGTCGTCCTGGCTAAGCTTTGCGGCACGCCCGTTTTTGTCAGCCAACTTGGCTTGCAGCTTGTCGGAATTCATCAAGTGCAGCGCCTGAACCATGCTAGGCCGGTCGTCGCGTTCGACGGGGCAATTCTCGCTGGAGTTGGGTAACCCGAACGACTCCAGCAGAGCGGAGTCCATCCTGGTCGTCCACAGTTCAACCGATCGGGCATCCCGACGCAGATTGTAGAAGCCACTCTCGACACCGCTCACCTGCACCAAAATGTCGTGCAAGTTTTCCGCCGATATCCGACGCCGGTAAAAGCGCGAAAAGCTGCTCGTGTCCTGCACGTTGGTCTTGTTCGGTAACGAGCTGAGCTGATAAAGACGCGAATTCATGATCCGCCGCATGAGGTGCCTGAGGTCAAAGTCGTGCACAGCGAAGTCCGCCGCCAATGCGTCGAGCAACTCCGGGTTGACCGGCGGGTTGGTCGCCCGGAAGTCATCCACCGGATGCACGATGCCGCGCCCAAGGAACTGCCCCCAAACCCGGTTGGCCATCGCCCGGGCGAGGAACGGATTCTCCGGCGTGAGCAACCACTCGGCCAAGGTCTCCCTCGGGTCGGTGCCGGCGGGGATGTTTAGCGGCGTGGCGGCAAGCGGCGTGGGCTTCAGCACCTCGTTGCTAACCGGGTGCCGCACACTCCCTCCTGGGGCGTGATAAATAAACTCCGTGCCAGCCGAGATCGGCGGCGAAATGCCGGTGCCCTTCCGCTTCGTCTCGGCGAAAAATGCCGCGAACTGGTAAAAATCCCTTTGGCTCCAGCGCTCGTTGGGATGGTGATGGCAGCGCGCACACTCCATCCGCACACCGAGAAAGACCTGGCTGAAGAGTGTCGTCAACGTCGCTGGCTCGCGGCGCGTGCGATAGATCACCGCCGGGCCAACGCGATGCGTGCTGCCCTTTGCCGTAAGGATTTCGCGCACCATTTGGTCGTACGGCTTGTTGGCGGCGAAGCACTCGCGAATCCAGTTGTCGATTGTGTATGCGCTCTTGAGGCCAACACGCGCGATGTTCGGCCGGAACAAGTCACCCCAGCGGTTGGCCCACGTGTCGGCATACGCCGGATCGTCGAGCAGCCTGTCAATCAACTCGGCGCGTTTGTCCGGCGACTCGTCGGCGAGGAAACGCCGCGCCTCGCCCGGCTCCGGCAACAAGCCGATCACGTCAATGAAGGCGCGCCGCATGAACTCCGAGTCGCTGCAAGCCTCGCTCGGCAACAGACCCAGTTTTTGAAAACGCGTATACGCCAAGTCGTCGATGAAATTGTTGCGCGGCAGCCCGGCGTAAACCGCGTCGTTGAACTGCCGATCCGTCGGCACAGTGATCCGCGCGCGAGCCACCTGCCCCATGTAACGAACCACGACAACCCCTTCGTCGCTGAGCCTCCCGACCCTCACAATGCCGGTTTCATCCACCTCCGCGATCTCCTTTTCGTTCGCCGAAAAATCCGCCAAGTGCGTCACGTCCCTCGTCGAGCCATCCTCGAATCGCGCGGTGACAACCAACTGCTGCTCCACCGACTTGGGGTAGCGCTGCTCATTCGGGAAAACAGAAATGCCGACGAACTTCGGTTCGCCCGCCCGCCGGTAAAGCATCCCCTGCGAAATCCAGTCGTGAATGATTTGATAAAACGGCGAGCCGACTTCAAGCCGTTTTCCACCTTCATGCTCGACAGCAAGCGTTGGTTTTTTGAGGAGCAAACTCTCCGCCGGTAACGCCGGAAAGACGCGTCGACCTCGTTCGTCCTTTACGATCTCCCGAAAGTCGGCCGCCGGATCGAATGAGAAAACCGAGAGCGAAAATCCGTTCTGCCCTTTCGGCTTGGCGTGACAACCGCCGTTTGAGCAACCCGCTCGGCCCAGCACCGGCAGCACGTCCGCCACAAAACTCAGCCGCGCACCGCTTGCTTTCGGCCCCACGACAACGTCCACGCTGGCCACCTGCCCGGCGGCTTCAACGCGAACCTTGGCCAAACCCTCGCCCGCCGCGCGCACCACTCCGTCCGTGACAAAAACGACCGATGGATCGCTACTGCTGAACATCGCATCACGCGACAGATCACGAACCAAGCCGTTGGCCAAGCGCTGCTGCACGAGCAACTGCTGCCGCCCCTTGGCCGCCAAAACGATCTCCGCCGGGAAAACCAGAATCGGCTCAGCCTGGGCTTCCGCCGCTTGGCCAAGCGCAACATCGCTAAACCAACACAGAAAAAACGCCCATGCAACTAGCCCACGAAATCGATTCTCAGAAAAACAGAACACTCCTAGTTGCCCGAAAACTATGCCACCCCCACCGCCAACGCAACCACGAGATTGCCAAAATTAAGTAGAAATAAAACGCAGCGCTTGACCGGCTCAAGGCTAATACACTACGTTGCCCGTCGCTTGGCGGTGGCCGTAGTTCAATGGTAGAGCCCCAGATTGTGATTCTGGTTGTTGCGGGTTCGAGTCCCGTCGGTCACCCCACTTCTTCTTTTCCGATCCGCTCGCCTCTTAGTTGCCGCCCATGTCCAGCACCGATCCAGTCGCATTCCTGAATGTTGGTTTTTCTTCTGCGTCGATGGCGCGAATATCGGCGGGCGACCGTGGGTTTTTATATGGCGATGGGCTATTTGAGACGATTCGTGTTCATGACGCTCGGCCGTTTCTTTGGGAGTGGCATATGATGCGATTCACGGATGGCGCGGAGTCGATCGGCATCGCTCTGCCACAAACCACGGAATCGCTGCTCGGCAACGTTCGTGAGTTAATCTGTCGAAACGACGGGCCAGAGTGCATCGTGCGGATCGCGCTTTCGCGCGGCATTGGCGAGCGCGGCTACGGCGTCACCGGCGAGGAGCAACCGACGCTCCTTATCACACAGCATCCCCTTCCGCCCACTCCGGCCAAGCCGCTTTCTTTGGTAAGCACCTCGGCGCGGGTTGCCGTTGATGACCCCTTGGCCAAGTTGAAATCGGCAAACAAACTTGGCTCCATTCTGGCCAAGCGCGAAGCCACCGCCCAAGGCGCGGACAACGGGTTCATTCTGAACTCTGACGGAAACATCACCGAGGCGTCCTCGGCGAATCTGTTTTGGGTGGAGGACGGGACACTTCGTACGCCGCCGGTGTCGGATGGTGTTTTGCCTGGGATCACTCGGCGGCTGGTGATCGGCTTGGTTTCCGCGATTGGCCAAGCGATACGCGAAGAGTCGACTGACTCCGACCGGCTACAACAAGCTGATGCCGTCTTCGTCACTTCAGCGGCGACTGGGATTGTCGCGGTTGGCCAAGTGGACGGCGCGGCGCTTGGCGCGCATCCTCTCGTTGGCCAATTGCAGGATGCCTACGATGCGGAGTTGGCACGGCACGCTGCAGTCGGTGAGTGAGCGCCGCTCAGGAAGCTTTTTTGCGCGGGGTGCGCTTGGCTTTGGGCTTGGTCATACCTGCTGTGAGGTAGTTGAGGTAATTGATCAGCGACTCGCGCATTTGGTTGCGCGTCACGATCGCGTCGATCATCCCGCGATCGAGCAGAAACTCCGTCGTTTGAAAGCCCGGCGGCAACTCCGCCTGTGTGGTGTCCTTGATCACTCGCGGCCCGGCAAAGCCGATCATCGCCCCCGGCTCGGCGAGAATCAGATCGCCCACGCTGGCGTAACTGGCCATCACACCGGCGGTGGTCGGGTGTGTGAGCACGCTGATGTACGGCAGCCCGGCCTCGGAATGGTACGCCAACGCGCCGCAGGTCTTGGCCATTTGCATCAGGCTGAACATCCCCTCGTACATGCGCGCGCCGCCGCTGGTAGAAATGATGATTACCGGCAACTTTTCCTTCGTGCCGACTTCAATCAGGCGGGTGAGTTTTTCGCCGACAACCGATCCCATCGAGCCGCCGAGAAATGAAAAGTCCATGACGCCCAACGCAATCTTGTGCGGCCCCATCTTACAGAGGCCGGTGATCACGGCATCGTTTTCGCCGGTGCTTTTTTGATATCGCTTAAGCTTGGACGGATACGACGCCACGCCGGTGAAGTTGAGAACATCCACGCTGCTCATCCCGGCATCCATTTCCGTGAACGACTTTTCATCCACGAGCGACGCTAGCCGCACCCTCGCTGCGATCGGGAAATGATAACCACACGACGGACAGGTCTTCAGGTTCTCATCAAGGTCCTTGTCGTAAATCAACTCCGCGCACTTGCCGCACTTCGTCCACAAGCCCTTGGGGATGTTTTTTTTGCGGGGCACCGCTTCGCCGAACTTCATCCTGGCGGAACTGCTCCCCGGCTCGATGCCGCTCGGGATCGACTCAACATCCACCGTCTCAAGTTGCGGGAGGGTCTTGGAAAAATCAGATAAATCAGACATATCGGGTCAGTGTCCGGGCGAACCAAGGCCACGCGCGAGCGTCCAAACGCCCACCTCCACGGCACCCGCTTTTTTGCAGGCACGCGCGCAGTCGCTCGTGGTGGCACCGGTCGTCAAAACGTCATCGACAAGCGCAACACGCCTGCCGTTCAAATTCACTTTGTCCGGCTCGAACGCCCCGCGCATGTTGGCCAGGCGCTCGCCTCGGGAAAGCAGTGTTTGGGTTTGGGTCACTCGGGTGCGTTTTACCGCGCGGGTCTCCACCTTCAAGCCAGTCGCCCGGCTCAGGTTTTGGCACAACTGCTCGGCCTGGTTGAAGCCCCGCTCGCGCAAACGTACCGGATGAAGTGGCACCGGCACAAGGCAATCGCCACGCCAATCGCGGATTTGTTTCACCGCCCCGCCGCTGAACAGTCGGTCAAACAGCGGCTCCAGCCAGAGCGCCTGCTGATATTTGAAACGGTGAATCGTTTCAAGCATTTCGGCGTTGGCCCGCATCGCTGCGCGAGCAAACTCAAATCGCAGCCCCATCTCAACGCAGTTTTTGCACTCAAAATCGCTGCTAAACTCCCCCGCGAACGGCAGGCCGCACCGACGGCAAAACGGCGGCTTGATCGGCTTGAGCTTGGCCAGGCAACCGACGCCGATGTAGCCGTCCTCCGGCTTGGCCGCCTCATCGCGGCACAACTGGCAAACCTCGGGAAAAACCATGGCCCATCCGCCCTTGGCCAAGCCGGCCAGCGTTGCTTTCCATCGGGTCAACGGCGCGAGCCTGTCGCAACCACCCCGTCACTGCAATGGCAATTTGGCCAAGCGAAAAACGACCAAGGCCAGCGGCGGCAACTCGATGACCAGGGACTGCTCAAGGCCGTCCGCCGGTTGCCCCTCCGTTTCGCGACCGCCTTCGTTGCCGAGGTTGCCCCCGCCGTACGCTGCGGCGTCGCTGTTGAGCAACTCCTCCCACCGGCCACTCAACGGCACGCCGACGCGATGGCCGTTTCGCGGAACCGGCGTGAAGTTGATGACGATCAGCAGCGCCCCGGCACCGGACTTGTCGCGGCGCAAAAACGACAGCACGGTGGCATCACGATCGTTGCAGTTGACCCACTGAAAACCAACCTCATCGAAGTCGGCCTCCCACAACGCCGGCTCGCTGCGGTACAGTTGATTGAGGTCGCGCACCCACGACTGGATGCCCCGGCCCGGCGAGTCGCCCTTGGCCAACGGCCAGTCGATCTGCCGGTTTTCGTTCCACTCCTCCGCTTGGCCAAGCTCGCCGCTCATGAAGAGCAACTGCTTGCCGGGAAATGTCCACTGGCAGCCCAGCAGCAAGCGGAGATTGGCCATGCGCTGCCAGTCGTCGCCGGGCATTTTGCCGAACAGCGATCCTTTCAAATGCACCACCTCGTCGTGCGAGAGCGGAAGCACAAAATTCTCGCCATAATGGTAAGTCATCGCAAATGTGATCTTGTCAAAATGGCGTTTTCGGTGAATTGGATCCTCACGCAGAAACTCCAAGTTGTCGTGCATCCAGCCCATGTTCCACTTGAACGAAAACCCCAGTCCGCCGTCACCCGGCGGACGCGACACTTTGGGCCAGGCGGTCGATTCCTCGGCGATAGTCACCACGCCGGGGTGCCGCGTCAGCACGTGGTGGTTGACATGTCGCAGGAATGCAATTGCTTCCAGATTTTCCCTACCGCCGTGCTCGTTGGGCAGCCATTCGCCCGCTTCTCGCGAGTAGTCGAGGTAGAGCATCGACGCCACGGCATCCACCCGCAGGCCATCGACGTGAAAGCGCTCGCACCAATACAAAGCGTTGGCGGTGAGGAAATTACGAACCTCAGCCCGGCCGAAATTAAATACGAGTGTCCCCCAGTCGGGATGTTCCCCACGGCGTGGGTCGTCGTGCTCATAGAGCGCCGTGCCGTCGAACTGCGCCAGCGCAAAGTCGTCCCTCGGGAAGTGCGCCGGCACCCAGTCAAGAATCACACCGATGCCCGCCACGTGCAGCGCATCAACCAATGCCGCAAAATCATCCGGCGTTCCGTACCGGCTCGTCGGCGCGTAAAACCCCGTGACCTGATAACCCCACGACGGATAGTAGGCGTGCTCGGCCACCGGCATAAACTCGACGTGCGTAAAACCCATCTCCCGCACGTAGCCGACCAGTTCGTTGGCGAGTTCGCGGTACGAGTACGACTCGGCGTCGTTATGCTTGCGCCACGAGCCAAGATGCACTTCATAAATGCTCATCGGCAATTCAAGCGCGTTTTGTGTTGCGCGCTGCTCGAGCCAAGCTTGGTCACTCCAAGAAAAACAGCTCGTGTCCCAGACGATCGCCGCGCTCTTCGGCGCCTTCTCAAAGAAGCGCCCCATCGGGTCGGTCTTGAGCAGCAGCCGATCCTGCGCGTTGATCAACTCGAACTTGTAATGCGCCCCCTGCCCGACCTCCGGCACGAACACCTCCCACACACCGGAATCGCCCAAACACCGCATCACATGCCGCCGGCCGTCCCAGTCGTTGAAGTCGCCGACCACGCTCACTCGCTTGGCATTCGGCGCCCAGACGGCAAACGCCGTGCCGTGGACGCCTTCGACCTTGCAAAGCTGCGCGCCCAGCTTGTCGTAAAGCCGCAACTCGTTCCCCTCGCCGATCAGGTGCAGTTCGGCGTCGGAAAGTGTCGGGGCAGGTTGTTCGTCATTCGGCCGCACGGCGCCCATGCTGTTGAAACCACCCCATCGGTGGCAAGGCTGGAAATGAACTTTCTCATTTACCCCGCTTGGCCGAGCGGCAAGACTCGCTTGGCCAAGCGATGAGCATCACAACCAAAACAGGCGACGACGGCGAGACCGGCCTGCTGTTTTCGCGGCGAACCGGCAAGGACGACCCCCGGATTGCCGCCTGCGGTGATGTCGATGAACTCAACGCCGCCATCGGCTTGGCCAAGGCGCACTTGCAAAATACGGAATTTGCTAAAAAACTAACCACCATCCAGCAGGCACTGATTGCCCTGATGGGCGAATTGGCCACATTGCCGGAGGACACCAAACGATACGCGGCGAGCCAGTTCGACAAGCTGACTGCGATCGACACAGAAAAGCTGGACGAATGGATCGGTGAAATGGAGGGAGGCGGACTGAGTTTCAAGGGCTGGGCGCTGCCCGGCGAGTCGGTACCGTCGGCTCACCTGGACTTCGCCCGAACCGTCTGCCGCCGCGCCGAACGAAGCGTGGTGGCGGTGTTGAGAACAGGGACGTTGGCCGACTCCCAGGCAGTCGTGTTCCTAAACCGCCTCTCCGACCTGCTATGGCTCATGGCCCGGGCAGTCGCCAAAGCACCCCGCAAAGAACAACTGGCTTAATTCAGCTTAGCGGGAGCAGCCGGTTTTTCCTTCTCGCCGAGCGAGGGGAAGACTTTCTCCAAACCTACCAATGCCGCCGCGATGTCGTCGGGCAATGGCTTGATGCGGACGTTTTTGTAATTCACCTGGCTGGCTTGGCCGTGTTGCTGGAACGCAATGTGACCCTCGGTGTAGGTGCTTTCCTTGTCGGGATAATCGACCAGTAACTTGCCGTTCACTTGGATCAAAATCCGGTTGCCAATAACGGCGACGGTTTGCTTCGACCATTGATCGTCCGGGATTTTGCTCTCGGTGACTTTTTGGAAATTGTACAGGCTGCCGGTCTTTTGGGCGTCGTCGCCGGTGTTGCATAGTTGCACCTCGTACCCTTTCGGCGTACCGGTCTCGAGCGCCGCGCGCAGGACGATGCCGCTGTCGCCCTTGGCATTAAGCCTGGCCTCGGCCTCCAGGATAAAATTACGGTAGGTGCCTGGGCTGAACAGGTAACTGCGCGGGCCGCGACCGCCCAACTCCCCACTGCGGACCACGCTCCACGCACCGGGATCGAACGTCATCCAGCCGCTCAAGTCCTTGCCGTTGAGCAGCGCAAACCAACCGTTGGCGTCCGGCACTCTCGGCACTGGCTTGCCGGAAACGGTCTGCGCACGCCCCGTGCCGGCGGCTATTGCCAGCAGAAAAAGCAGGATCAAACTATGTCTCAGGAACGCCATATCGTTGCACCGAACGGCCCGCGACTATAAAAGGAACGGCCTTGGCATGACAACTGTCATCGTGCCGTTTGCTATTTTTGATTAAACCGATCTTGAAACTATATCGCAAACCTGGCGCCGTCCGCAACGAAATCGGCATTTCCCGTGATCCGTTTAAATCGGTTGTGTTGGTACCAACGATGGGCAACCTGCACGAGGGGCATCTTAGCCTGATTCGCCGCGCCCGCAAGATCGCCAGCGCCAAGGGCACGGTGGTCGTCACTATTTTTGTCAACAAAACCCAGTTCGGCCCGGGCGAGGATTTCGAGAGCTACCCCCGCACCCTCGAGCGCGACACCGCGCTTTGCCGTGAAGCCGGCGCGAACATCCTGTTCGCGCCTAGAGACAAGACGATCTACGCCGCCGGGCACAGCACGTTCGTCGTCGAGTCCCGCTTGGCTAAGCGGATGGAGGGGGCATCACGTCCAACGCACTTCCGCGGCGTGACGACGGTCGTGGCCAAGCTGTTCAACTTGGTGAAACCGAACGTGGCTGTGTTCGGCTCGAAGGACTGGCAGCAAGCCGCCGTCATCAGGCAAATGACCGGCGACTTAAGTTTCCCCATTCGCATCGTGGTAGCACCGACAGTGCGGGAGCGGGACGGCTTGGCCATGAGTTCGCGAAACGCCCACCTCTCCCCTGCCGAGCGGAAACAGGCAACGGTGCTCCGCGAGGTCATCCGTGTCGCCCGGGCGGACGTAAAAAAGGCAACCGCCCCACTGCCCTCTGCCGCGATACACCGTAAACTGACGCGCCTCGTCGGCAAACAGAGCTTGGCCAAGCTGGACTATATCGAGTTCTTTGACTCCAAGTCGCTCGAGCCGGCCAAGCGAGTGAGTCGAGGCACACATCTGGCCTTGGCTGTGTCCTTCGGTGCGACACGGCTCATTGACAACGGCCGGCTGTGACCGAACACTTTCCCTCAACGGATGGTAGATTCCCCGAGGCAGTTTGATTTTTTGGTGCTTGGCAGCGGCATCGCCGGACTGACGTTTGCGCTCAAGGCCGCCCACGCCGGCTCCGTCGCGATCATCACGAAAAAGAGCCGCGCCGAGTCCAACACCAACTACGCCCAGGGCGGCATCGCCGCTGTCACGAGCAAGGAGGACTCGTTCGAGAGTCACGTGCGCGACACGCTCGACGCCGGTGGCGGGCTGTGCGACGAGGAGGTCGTGCGAGGCATCGTCGAGGAAGGCCCGGCCCGCATCGAGGAGCTAATCCAGCTCGGCATGAAATTCTCCGAGCGAGAGAGTAACGGCCACCTCGAGCTCGACCTTGGCCGGGAGGGCGGCCACTCGAACCGCCGCATCCTGCACGCGAAAGACGTCACCGGCCGCGAGATTGAGCAGGCGCTGCTGGCCGCCATAGCCGCGCACAAAAACATCACCGTACTCGAGAACCACCTCGCCATCGACCTCATCACCACGGCCAAGCTTGGCCAAGAGCCGGCCAACCGCTGCGTCGGTGTGTACGTGCTGGATAACCAAACGGGCGAGGTCGAGACGTTCTCCGCGCCGAGTATCACGCTGGCCACCGGCGGTTGTGGGAAGGTTTACCTCTACACGTCGAACCCCGACATCGCGACCGGCGACGGCGTCGCAATGGCGTACCGCGCCGGGGCGACCATCGCCAACATGGAGTTCATCCAGTTTCACCCGACCTGCCTCTACCATCCCGAGGCGAAGTCGTTCCTAATCAGCGAAGCAGTGCGTGGCGAAGGCGGCGAGTTGACGAATCTGCGCGGGGAACGATTCATGGAAGGCGTGCATCCGCTCAAGTCACTCGCGCCGCGCGACGTCGTTGCCCGGGCGATCGATCGCGAGATGAAACGTAGCGGCGACGACCACGCGCTGCTCGACATCACCCACAAGCCGGCACGGTTCGTAATGGATCGTTTCCCGAACATTTACAAAACCTGCCTGGGCTACGGGGTGGACATCACCAAGGATCCGATCCCTGTCGTGCCGGCGGCGCATTACCAGTGCGGCGGCGTGCGGGTTGGCCGACATGGCGAAACGGATCTCGCCGGCCTGTACGCCATCGGCGAGGTCGCCTGCACCGGGTTGCACGGTGCGAACCGCCTCGCCAGCAACTCGCTGCTCGAGGCGCTCGTTTACGCGCGCCGCGCCGCCGGGCACGTGCTCGAGCATCCGCCGGAGCCGGTCGCCGCTGAACTGCCCAAGTGGCACTCAGGCAGCGCCACCGACCCGGACGAGATGGTCGTCGTTTCGCATAACTGGGACGAACTTCGGCGACTCATGTGGGACTACGTCGGCGTCGTCCGCACCGACAAGCGACTGAAACGCGCGCTGGCCCGCGTCCGGAATCTGCAGGAGGAAATCCAGGCGTATTACTGGGACTTCACCGTGACGAGCGACCTGCTCGAATTGCGAAACCTCGCCACCGTGGCCGAATTGATCGTGCGCTCGGCACTCGAGCGACGGGAGAGCCGAGGCCTCCATTACACGCTCGATTACCCCGAACCGGTGGACTCCCTCGCCCAACAGGACACCCTCCTACGCTGCGAATAGCGCTTGGCCAAGCGGGAAAAGTCGGCCCGGCCAAGTTTTGGCTTAAATCCCCATCGCAGTTGCGCTACATTCCCCGCCCCTCCGGGAACAAACCACCGGCAACCATTCAACGATGGACTCTTCGAACATGGACTTGGTGCGAATCTGCGCCGTCGCCTTCGCCGCTGTGCTGGCGATTTTGTCGCTACTTGCCGGCACTATTGCTGGCATCTGCCGCGCGTTCCCAGTGAATGCCGCCGACCTGCCGGATCCCGGCGCCGAGGAGGCAATCCGCCAAGCGGCGGCCAAGGCGTTTCCTGATTGCCGAGTCACCGAAATCCGCGAAATCAAACCTTGAGCGCTTGGGCAAGCGTACTTAATTTTCAATGATATTCTCTGAGTCAAAAAAAGAAATCCGGGTGATGTTCACCCCGTTCCGCGACGGGCTCCAAAGCGTATTCGGCGGCAAAACACGCCTCGGCGACATCCTGCCCGCGATCGAGGCCTCCGCAGCAGCCGGCATCCGTCACTTTGAGTTTGGCGGCGGGGCGCGGTTTCAAGCGCCGTTTTTTTACGTCGGCGAAGATCCGTTCCAGTGCATGGCTACCATCCGCAAAACGGTCGGGCCGGATACCGATCTGCAGATTCTCACCCGCTCAGTCTCCGGCGTCACGCTGACCACGCAGCGCACCTCCGCCCTCGCGCTGCAGGCCAAGCTAATGAAGAAGCACGGCACGACGATCGACCGCAATTTCGACTTCATGAACGACGTCGGCAACTTGGTCAAGACCGGCCAACCGATCGTCGATGCCGGGATGCACCACCAGGTTTGCGTCGCGATGATGGGGCTGCCTTTCCAGTCCGACAAGGCTCACACGCCGGAATTTTACATCAACATCGTCCTCGAACTACTCAAGCGCGGCATCCGCTTCGACTCGGTCTGCCTCAAGGACGCCTCCGGCACGACCGACCCGCGCACCTGTTACGAGACGGCCAAGGGCATAAAGGCGATTTTGCCGCCTGAGATTCCGCTTCTCCAGCACACGCACGACACCGCCTCCACGGCCGTCGCCTGTTACATGGCCGGTATCGCCGGTGGTGTCGATGGTATCGACTTAGCCGTGCGGCCGCTGGCTTCCGGCACGTCGCAGCCGGACGTCCGCTCGATGGCCCACGCGCTCAAGGGCACCGGCTACAGCCTCGACATCGACCACACGAAGATGGACGAAATCGAGTCACTGCTGAACGAGGGCTTGAGCGAGTACGAGTTTAACCCGGTCACCACCTCAGCTGACGCCCGCGTGGTCGGCTTCCCGATGCCGGGCGGCGCGATCGGCCCGAACGTCCACATGATGCAGTCGGCCGGCATCCTCGACAAATACAGTGCCGTACTTGCCGAGTTCCCCGAGGTCGTGCGCGCCGGCGGCGCCTGGACGAGCGTCACTCCCGGCAGCCAACAGTATTGGCTGCAGGCATTCAACAACGTGCTGCACGGCCGCTGGGAGAAGATTGACGCCGGTTTTGGCAAGTCGGTTCTCGGCTATTTTGGCAACCCGCCGCTGTCCCCCGACCCGGAGGTCGTAAAAATCGCTGCCGACCAACTCAAGTTGCCGCCGTTCGACGGCGACCCGCTCGAAGCCGCTCCCGACACACTCGCCGAAGCCGAAGCTGCGCTGAAGGAACGTGGCATCGAGGTCACGGACGAAAATAAATTCCTCGTCGCCGCTGCGATTGTCCCTGGCAAAAACATGGAATTGAACGAGGGTATTCGACTGCTCGAGGGCCGCTCCAAGATCACCCTGCCGCTGAAGAAAGAGCCGATCGCCGAAGCCGCAACGCTGACTGCGCCCACCAAGACAAAAGTCACCGTGAACCAAGGCGGCAACACGCGCACATACGAGGTCATCATCGAACCGCCGGCATCAGCCGCCGCTCCTCCGCTTGGCCAAACACAGCCAAGCGGTGGCCAAGCGACCGATGTGTTCTCGCCGTTCGATGGCAATGTCGAGTTGGTCGAGATCAATGTCAAAGTCGGCGACACTGTCACTCAAGGCCAAGTCGTTGCCGCCGTCGAGGCGATGAAAGCAAAACACGACGTGAAGTCCCCGTGCGCTGGTCGCGTCTCGGCAGTTCACGCAGCCATCGGCAATGAGGTTTCTGCCGGCAAACCAATCCTGAGTATCGAGGCCTGACATGGAGATACTCCAAGAACTGTTCAAGAGTTCCGGCTTCGGCGGTGAAGCCAGCCTCGTCTGGCAGAACCTCGTTATGTTCGTCATCGGAGGCGTGCTCATCACGCTTGCCGTCAAAAAAAACTACGAGCCTTTGCTGCTGGTTCCTATCGGTTTCGGTGCCATTTTAGCAAACATCCCCGGAGCCGAAATGGTCGCCAACGACAAGGACTTAATCCCTGACCCGGGGGATCCAAATGACAAATGGCCGCTATTTGCGTTCATTTACAATTACGCGGTCAGCAAAGCGGAACTACTCCCGCCGATTATTTTCATGGGCGTCGGAGCCTTGACCGACTTCCGCCCGCTGCTTGGCCGACCAATCACTTTCTTGCTTGGGGCTGCCGCTCAGATCGGCATTTTCATCGCCGCGCTAGGGGCGTTTTACATTTTTGGTTTCTCTATGGAACAGGCGGCCTCCATCGGCATCATCGGCGGCGCGGACGGCCCGACCACAATTTACCTCACCGCCAAACTCGCACCTGACCTGCTCGGTGCAGTGGCCGTCGCCGCATATAGTTACATGGCGCTCGTGCCGGTGATTCAGCCGCCGATTATCAAACTGCTCACCACGCAAAAGGAACGCGAGATCGAGATGCCTCAGGCGCGAGCTGTCTCGAAAACCGCCGTTGTAGTTTTCCCGATTGCCACTTGCGTTCTCACCGTGCTTTTCATCCCAGCGAGCGGCCCACTCATCGGCATGCTTATGTTCGGCAACTTGATTCGCGAGTCCGGCGTCACCCAGCGCTTAAGCAGCACAGCGAGCGGCCCGCTAATCAACATCGTCACGATCTTCCTCGGCTTAATCGTCGGCGCTACAATGGAAGGTGAGAAATTTTTAAAAGGCGATACACTCGCAATCCTCGCGTTGGGAATGGTTGCGTTTTGTTTCAGTACCGCCGGCGGCGTGGTCTTCGCTAAGGTGCTGAACCTGTTCCTCGGCAAAGGTAAAAAAATCAACCCATGCATCGGCGCGGCCGGCGTCTCCGCGGTACCGATGGCCTCTCGGGTCGTACAAAACTTCGTCTCGAAGCATACCGACGGACGAGTCAACCCGCTCATGGCCGCCATGGGGCCAAACGTCGCTGGCGTGATCGGCTCCGCCGTTTCAGCCGGAGTGTTCCTGTCGCTAATCAAAGTCCTGCAATGAGCCACGGGCAAATTCACGCTTGGAACATCCTCGACCGGAAGCCGGTTCTGGCCAAGTGGGAGGAAGGCCTCTTCACCGAAATCACCCCCACCGACGAGCCTCCCGCCAAGGTCAAGTGGATCGGCCCGCCGCTGCTCGATCTTCAAGTCAACGGCTTCGCTGGGATCGACTTTCAGCAGGACGATCTCTCCGAAGCCGATCTGCTCCATGCCGTCGGGCAGCTTGGCCAAGCGTGCTGCGGACAGATTCTTTTCACCCTTGTCACCGACGACTGGGAGGCGATGACCCAGCGCTTGGCCAGGGCCAGACAACTCCGCGACGCCCACCCGGCGCTTGGCCGGGCAATCGCCGGCTGGCACATTGAGGGGCCGTTCCTCTCCGCCGAGACAGGCTACTGCGGCGCGCATCCCCCCGACAAAATGCTCAGGCCCACGCCGGAGCGCGTCGCCGAGTTGCGCGAACTCACTGGCGACGACCCCCTGCTCCTCACGATGGCTCCCGAGGTCAACGGCGGACTGAAGGGCTTTGCCACGGCGCGCGAACTGGGCATTCGCGTCTCTATCGGCCACACCAATGCCCCGGGGCACATTCTTCGACGGGTAACTGCCGCCGGCCCGGCCGGCTTCACGCATCTAGGCAACGGCTGCCCCGCCACACTCGACCGCGCCGACAACATCCTGTGGCATGCGCTCGACACCCCCGGCCTGACCTACGGCCTCATCCCGGATCGATGGCACGTATCGCCTACGCTGTTCCGGCTGATTCATCGACTCGTCAATCCCGACTCCATTTACTACACCACCGACGCGATGGCCGCGGCCGGTGCTTCCCCCGGCACATACCGGCTTGGCCAACTGGAACTCGAGGTCGGCCCGGAGCAAATCGTCCGGCTTCCCGGCACACCGAACCTCGCCGGCTCCGCCCTTACGCCGATTGAGGGCGTTCGCCGCGCAGCTGAGATGCTCGACTGCGACTGGCAGGACGTCTGGCCTAAGTTCAGCCAGGCACCGGCTCGGTTCATGGGGCTGGTGGAAGGATTCAGCCTCGGTGCAGCCGCAAACTTCGCGCTGATCGAAACCGATTCAGCCAACCGAATCTTGTCGCACAGCCTACAGGTGGCGCACTAAAACTGTTCCATCTCGAGGGCGTTGATGCCTTCCAGCACCGTTTGCAGGGTGAGTTCGGCGAGTTCGCTGTGTTGGTTCAGCACACGGACTTTTTCGCCGAGCGGCCGCCAAACCGTCTCATTGCTTGGCCCCCACAAAACCAGCGTGGGCAAACCAAGCGCCGCAGCGAGATGTGTCATGCCGGTGTCGTGCCCGACGTACCCGGCGCACTTGGCCAGGCGCGGCGCCAATTCCGGCAGCGGGATGTGCTGAGCAATTTCAAGGCGATCCGACGGCATGCCGTTGCCCAAGCGCTGGAGCCGGTCGCCCTCCGCCTCTCCACCGATGAGCAACAGGTTTAGCGGTGAGTGATCGAGAAGATGTGCCACCAGCTCGCGCCAGTTTTGTTCCGGCCAGTTTTTACTTTCGCTGCCACTGCCGGGATGCAGCGCCAACCAGTTTTTGCGCTTGACCAAGCCGGGCAACTCGAGCCGCGCCACGGGGTCGCCGCCGAATATTGTCAACTGCTCAAGCGGCTTGAGAAACACGTCGCTGGCGTGGATCGACTTGGCCTCGTCGGGGCGATGTTGCGCGGCGATGAACTGGCGGGGGCCGCACGATTTGACGTTGGTTTCGAAAATCTTGTCGGGATCGAACAGGTACGAAATGACGATGGCGAACTGCCCGAAGAACTCGCGCCACTCCAGGTCAAACGAACCGCCACGGGCAAAAAACATCGCCAAGCCGGGCGACTCGATCGCGTGCACCGCCTTGGCAAAGCCGCCCGAAAGCGCCAGCGAGGCGATACGCGGATAACCCAGCACCTCGATTTCCACACCCGGAAACCGCTCCCGCAGGGCCGCCAGCACCGGCAGCGTCAGGATGAAGTCGCCGATCGCCCCGCCACGGATGACAAGAATGCGCGGAGCCTTGACGGATGTGGGCTCGATCATGGCGCGAGCTGATTTGCCATGACGATGACACCCGCCACGGCGACCACTGAGCCGATAATCGAACGCAGCGTCGGCCGTTCACCCTCGAATTTCATCGCGAGCGGAATAATCATTATCGGCGACAAGGCGATGACCGATAACACGATCCCCGCTGGCAGATCGTTCAACGCCCACTGGTACGCGCCCACACCCAATGTCGGCCCGCAAAGCGCATTGGCCACGACCAGCGCGGCGACCAGTTTCACGGTTGCCGGAGTCAGCGCCACCTCGGTTTGGATCGGATCACTATTGCGGATTCTTATTTTTCGAAACACGAGCAACACAGCCATCACCGTCAAGCCACCAAGAATGCGTTGATACGCCTGGGACAGCCCGTCCACGATGACACCGGCCTCGACCATCGATACCGCCTTGCGACTCAGCACCGCGCCGAAGCCCTGCCCAAAGGCAGACATCAGCCCCCACATGATTCCAGCCTTCCAATGTTTCCTGTCGACTTGAGACGTTTCGCTGGGAGCCAAGGCCAAACCAACACCCACCAGGATCGCCGTGCCAGCCAGCACTTGGCCAAGTGACAACCTCTCGCCCAGCCAAAGCCACTCAATGGTCGCCGCAAACGGCGCGGCTAGGCATTGCGTCATCACCATCGTCAGCCGCGACCCAAGGATCGGGAAAGCCCGGAACAAGCCGTAGTCCCCCATGCCGAAACCAACGATGCCGCTAATGAAGAACACCCCCAGCGCGCCGCCGCCCAGCCCAGCCCCCAGCGAGTGCGCATAGATTCCAAGCAACGCCCCAGCGAGTAGAAACCGCCAAAAGTTCGCCTCGACACCGGAGAGGTGATGCGACAACCGCTTACCGGATACCGCCGACAGGGAAAACAAAATAGTAGCCAAAACCGCTGCGATCATTTGTCGATGGAATTAATCATCCAAAAACCCAGCGCTGCGCCAGCCATCCAGTATCGTTTGCAACTCGGCTCGCTCCGCCTCGGCTACATCGACCAACGGCGGACGCACGGTGCCACCTCTCAGACCCAGCATGTCGAGCATTACCTTCATGGCCGACACCTCGTAGCCCTTGCGTTTAGTTCGAAGCGCGTAGAGCGGCACTACGTGGTCGTTGAGCAGTTGATTGAGCGCCGCTGATTCACCGGCTGCACCAAGTTCGTGAAGTTTGACCGACAACTTGGGCGCCACCGCCGAGATGCTCGACGTGTAAGCTCGAATGCCGATCGTGTAGTAGCCCGGCACCATGTCGTCGCCCGCCCC
>JABGZB010000365.1 GCA_018674955.1 Verrucomicrobiota bacterium
ATGAAAAGAGGGCATTTAATCCATGGGGCCATATTCATGGTATCAAAGTAACTCATGGTTTTAAGCGTACTCTGCCACGTACGTGACTCCTTCGTCTCAATCCATTTGTCCATCTCCGGCCAATGCGAGGTTTTAAAATAAAGATCCCAATTGGTCAGGAAAGGAATGTGCGGTGCACAAAGGCTGATGCGCGAATCCAAAGCAGCAGTCGATAAACTTAAACCTCCGCCCTGACTGCCGCCTGCCACTGCAATTCGTTTTGGGTCCACCTCTTTTCGCGAGTATAAAAAATCCAATGCCCGCACACAATCCAGATAAGCACCCTGATAATAGTAACCCTCCTTGTTATCCAGCCCGCGGATCCAAAAGTTGCTGGGCTTACCCTTGATATCCTCCTGACTGTTTCCGTGCCCACGGGGGTTAAAGGAAAAGACAATCATATCCTTGAAACGGGCAATAGATTTCATATTCCCGCCATAACCGGGTACTCGCAGGATCACTGGATGGGGCCCTTTACTCTTAGGCACTTCATACCAGCCTCTAACGCGAATATTACCAAAGCTACGCATGGAAACTTCATACACATTGAGTTCGCCCTTGCTTAGTTCCGGCTGATGAATGAGACGATACTGCGGGTCGACTTTCTTGAGACTTGCACGCGATTCATTCCAGAACTTTTGAAAGTCGGATTCTGTGGTTAAAGGCGGCAATAACTTCTCGGGTCCATAACCCACCTGAACGGTCTTAGTTACCCGACCGCCTTCCCAAGAACACGTGATGGTGCTCTTATAAAAACCCGGACCCGGAATTTTAGCCGCGTAGCTGGCTACCCTCTTTTCATCGACTGGAATTTTAATCGTAGAAGGATTCGATTTTATGACCAGCTTCTTTTGATCGGTCGAAACCTGCCATACCACCTTAACCTCAACCGGGTCCTTTAACTGGTTATTGAGTTCAAACCCGAAATGAACCTCTTTATTTTCATGAAAAATTCCATTGGCCGATTTTTCAAAGACCGGGCGCAAATAGATGCCAGGAGCCCCATGAGCGATGCCGGCAAGGCCGAACAAGATTAAGAGAACTAGTTTCACCGGCTTAGCGTTCCCCATAGATGGGGGCTTTCCAGTCCTTGGGTAGACGACCTTGAGGACGCACGCCGTGCGCGTCAGCAGGGATGGGATGATCCTTAGGCTGAAGGAGCGGCAGGTCATCGGGAAGGTGCTTGATGAGCATGTCCTTAAACTCGATTGTCATGGGCGGCCCACGATGCACCTGCATGGCGAGCACCCCGTCCAGTGCCCTGCCTTTTTCGTCGAAATCGATGAGATCGCCGGTGGGATGTCCATCGATCCAGTGACGGTGCCGGTTGCCCTCAACCAAAATTCGGTACTCATGCCACTGCTCGGGAGCAAATTCCTTTACCTCGAAATTTCCTGTCACCCACCGGTCGCCCTTTGGATCGACAATCACCTTCTCTCCAGTATATGAGAGAATGCGGCGCCCCTTTTCCTCGTAGATCATGCCATTGTATTGAGGTTTGTCGGCCACAATATCGCACTGGTAGCCTCTCACTACATCAAGTCCAAGTTCGGGAGCGTGGGCGCTGCGGTATTGAATCCCACTATTGCCTCCCTTGGAAATGCGCACCTTTACCTTCAGGTCAAAATTCCGAACGGTGGCAACTTTCCAGGTGATGAAGTGGTTCATCTTGAGCGTGCCATCTGCCTTCCCTGTCAGCACCCCATCCTTGTGTGACCAAAACTTTGAGTCGCCCGCCCAACTGCGCTTTCCTCCACCGATAAGGTTAGAAAAACCATTCGCTCCCGGGCGACTGGCCACGGTCGCAGCCGCTACAGGATGCGGAGGAGTTGAGACGGACAAGTCCCCTTGCATCGGCTGCATGGGACCGCCCAGTTCAGCGACGCGCTTATCGGTACGCTTGCGTAATTGCTCGAGCGTCTGGGCATACTTGGGGTTCTTGGCAAAATTGGTTAATTCATCAGGATCCTCCTTCAGGTCGTGGAGAAACTCGTAGTTATCTTCGTCAACGTAACGAACGTACTTGTAGCGGTCGGTGCGCAATCCCTCGAAGGCTGGGATGCGCGAACGCACCGCGAAGTGCTCGTGAAAAGTCTGCTTACGCCAATTATCAGCCTTCCCGGTGGAGACAATAGACTTGAGACTGCGACCTTGATAACGCTCGGGCACCGGGGCACCGGCCCAGTCAAGGAAGGTGGAGGGGAGATCGAGGTTGAGGGCCGAATGTTCGACCACCTGCCCACGAGCAGACTTGGGCGCACGGGGATCCCATATAATCATGGGAACGCGCAGGGATTCCTCGTAATGAGACCACTTGCCCGCGAACCCACGATTACCCAGATGATATCCATTATCAGCGGTGTAAACGATGATGGTGTTGTCGGCCAAGCCCTTTGCCTCAAGAACCTTAATGAAGCGCCCAATGGCGTTGTCGATTCCGCTCACCATCCGTAGGTAAGCCCGCATGTTGGTGCGGTACTTGGTTTCGGTGTTCCAACGCCAAAAGAAACGTTCGCGGTTGATGGTGGTCTTAAGAAAATACGGCTGGCTCTCGAATATCTTGGGATCATTCAATCGAGGCGGAGCAATCTCATCCTCCACGTACAAGTCATCGACTGCTCGTGGCCACGGGAAATGCCCGATACCTGGTCGACGATCCCCATCCTCGGCATGGCAGGCATTAAACCACATGTTAAGGGCAAAGGGTTTGTCCTTGGGCTGGTTCTCAAGGAACTCAATCCCACGATCGACAATCAACTCGGTCTCATGACGCAGAGAACCATCAGGTTGTTTCTTATAGAAAGGGTTGCGACCGATCGGTTGAAAGACATCGAAATGATCGGCGGCCTTCCAGCCCTTGGGCATCTTGGCATGCCATTTACCGGCAAAACCGGTCCGGTAACCGGCTTCACGAAGGAGATCAACATAGAGTTCCCTGACCGCATCAGGACGGGCGGCGTCATGCCTACCCGGCGTGCCATAACTGCGTCCGGTAAGCCCGGTCAGGATGGTGGTCCGGCTGACCCAACAAATGGCCTGGCTCACGTAGGAATTAGAGAACCTTGTGCCCCTGGCAGCCAGACGATCAATATTGGGTGTCTTGACCAAGGGATGACCATAACAAGCGAGCGAGCTGGAAGTCTGGTCATCAGCAAAGAAGAAGACGATGTTGGGTTGCTTGGCAGCATGCACAGAGCAAGCCAACAAGAAACAAATGGTGCTGATGAATTTTTTCATTTTGGTTTCTCTATATCTCGAGGAAAGCGGTACTTGCGAACTATGATAGAATCTAGAGGAGATGACAATCAATAGAGACAAGCTGCTTCTTTAAATAGTGATCCAATGTCCCTATTTTCTCCTAAACTTTTCTGAACTGACAAGCGTCTTGATGAATTCGCTAACGCTATATTGTTTGGCTTTGGCGGCGGTTAGAATCTCCTGCGCGAGTTCTTCATCGGTAAAGCCGAAGGGGCGGCCGAGAGAGTAGCTAATAAGGGCTTCAGTGAAGCCGCGGGCGAAGTCGGGCTCGCGTTCGGCAATGCGGTCGAGCAGTTCGAAATAGTCAGCGAAGGCCGGGCCTTTGTAAAAGGCGCCGGAGGCGTCGATTTCCCACGTTTTAATGGTTCTCCAGCTCCTTTTAACTTTGGTGCGATGGGCCTCGGTCGTGCGCCATTTGCCCGCGGCGTCGAAGTTCTCCAGACCGAAGCCGATTGGATCGATCTTGCGGTGGCAACTGGCGCATTGGGCTTCTTCCTGATGGGCGCGGAGCCGTTGGCGGGTGGCGATTGGCTTATCGGCCAGGCGCGAGAGCTGCGGCACATTGGGCGGCGCAGGAGGCGGTGGATCATTCAATAGATACCGCAATATCCAGGCTCCCCGTTCGACGGGGCTGCTCTCGACTCCGTCACTACCCATTGCGTGAATGGCGGCGGTGCCGAGCAACCCGCCACGCGGGGAACCGGCGGGCAGTTTAACTTTGCGGAATTCGTCACCGTTGACTCCTTCGATACCATAATAGTTGGCCAGCAAACCATTGATCATGACGTAGTCGCTCTTGAGGAGCTTGCCGAGGCGACCGGCCTTGGGATCGCGCAGCAGGTGGGCGAAGGATTCATAGACCTCCCTACGAGCCGAGGCCCGTACGCTATCGTCGAATTCCGGATGAAGCTTGGTATCGAACTGGAAGAAGTCCAACCGCTCCATGTGCAGCCACTGATGCACAAAGCCGGAAACAAACTCATCGGAACGCGAATCGGCCAGCAGGCGGCTCACCTGTTGGCGCAGAGTTGTGGGTTTGTGCAGGGCGTTCTTTTCAGCGAGGGCGAGTAGTTCCGCATCAGGCGGGGCACTCCAGAGGAAGTAAGCCAACCGTACGGCCAGTTCGCGATCGGTCAGAGTGCGGCGTTGCTTTTCATCACTCGGCTCATTCAGATAAAGAAAACCGGGAGAGGCAAGAATCACACTGAGCGGGGTGCGGATAGCGACCTCGAAAGGTTCACCGGCCGCTCGCCGGGTTTTGAACAGATCCAACAGTTGATCGATGAATTTGGGCGCCGGTTTGACCTGACGAAAGGCGGTCAGGGAAAAATCCGACAGGATTTTTCGAGCCCGTTCCGATTCGGATTCTTTCGGCCCTGCTAGATTATCGGTGAGGGTTCGAGCCAGCCCAGCCTTAGTGCCTGCTTTCGGTAGTGGACCTTCCAACTCGATCCAATCGACCCAGATCGCCGGTAGGTGGCCGTAGCCGTTTTCTTTCTTAAGTTTGTTATGCTCATCCCAAAGGACTTTTAAGTTTCCGTTATTGGGCTGTTTTTCCTGCACCGCAAACTCACGGAGCGTATCCGAACGCACCTCGATGGGAATCTCTATAATCTCCGGCCCTTCAATGGTTCCGCTAACTTGATGCACACTGATCGCTCTACCCTTCAACCCCCAGTCCCTTGAACCAATATCCCGCTGAGGGTGACCAATCTCGATGAATCGACGAGAAACAGGCGTTCCTTTCACCGTGCCCACACGAACCCGCAGTACATAGCTGCCCACAGACATCTTCTTTGGAGCAACGATCACGCGTCCGGTTCCATGGGTCAATTTAAGATAGGTGCCGGTATCCCGATGAGGGAGGCTCACGTAATGTTTATGCAGAGCAAGATTTCTAGATCTCGAAGGATCGGAGGCTGCTGCTTTTTTCGAATCGAGGAACCCGAAGTCCTTGGGGTTGGGAGTGCCCTTGAAACGGTCGGCATAGCCATAAAATCGATTGGGATGATCGATCAGGCGATCCGTCTTTCGAATCTCGGCAATGATCGCCTGATTCTCGGGAGTCTTGGCTGCCTCATCCACTCCTTTTTTCCAACGCTTAAAACGCTCCTGCCGTTCTTCGACCTGCTTAATAAACTTTTCGTTTTTCGGGTTAATCGTTTTCTCCGGCTCGACGCGGAAAGTGAAAGGTTTACTCGAGGGAAGTTTTCGTCGCTCGAACACTTCATCTATCGCGATCCGTCCAAGCTTCAAGTACTGCTCGAACTGGTCACTGGAAATAAACTGGGAAGCGCCCACCGTATCAAAAGTGCCCGTACCGCCATCGCTCGGCAAAGAGGAAACGTCGAGATTCACACCAGTCAGAGATTCGATCGTGTTGTAGTATTCACGCCGGTTCAGCCGGCGCATAGTAATCTTGCCGCCAGAGTCCGATAGTTTTTTTCGGGCGAGCACCATGGTCTGCGCCAGGTCATCGAGAAAATCGGCCTTCTCCGCGTTTTTCGGCTGTGGCTTCTTTTCTGGAGGCATCTCGCCGGCGTTCAGGGCGTTGAGTACTTTCTGCCAGAGTTCCGCCTGCTTGATCGTGGTGATGTGGAAAGACAGGGCTTCCAGGTTGACCTTGCCCTTTTGCGTGTCCGCATCGTGGCAATCCAAACAATAGGAATCGAGCAGTGCAGAATACCTGGCCGGCAACTCCACCTCAAGATCTGCTGCTCCAGCAAACCCGCCCAGCCACAGGAACGCGGTCCCAACGAGGTACGAAAACTTCCTCACGCCTGCAGTTCCTTCACCACGCCAGAGCTGTCGCCGTGGCGCTCGGATTTGATACCCATGCCATGCAGCATCGTCAGCCAAACGTTGCAGAGCGGTGTGTCTTTGGGCAGAGCGAGGTGCTGACCCAGCTTCAGGTTGGCCCCACCGCCAGTGATCACTGTTGGACAATTATCGAGATAATGAATCGAACTGATGTTCGAGCCAAAGGCCAGCGCGGTGTGATCGAATAAACTCGATCCGTCGGCTTCCTTTGTCGCCTTAAACTTGTCAATCAAGCCGGCCAGCAATTGGGCGTGGACCTTATCCCGCGTCTTGGAAGCTTCCATGCGTTCTCCCGGGGAATAATGGCTCACGTTGTGAGCGCTATGGGTGAATGCTAGGCTTTTCAATAGTTCCTGACCGGGCATGCGGTAGCTCATCACTCGCGTGCTATCGGTCTGCAGGGCTGCCACAATCAGGTCATACATCACCTTAATCTCTTCCCTGCCTTTGAGGCCGGGTGAGGGTTCTTCCATTGGCGCCTTCGCCTTGGACACGTCGAGCCAGTCTTCGTCCTTGCCCAGACGGGTTTCGATATCGCGAATGCCCTGGAAGTACTCGTCGAGTTTATCATTGTCGGTTTTGGATAGCCCGCGCTGTACGCGCTTGGCTTCCGTGAGCACTGCGTCGAGTACACTGCGCTTCTGGTTGATGGCCGCCTGCCGTTGCGCCAATGGCAGGTCATCGGCCGAAAACAGTTTATGGAAGACCTGCAACGGATCATTGAAACCCGCCACGGGTTTGCCGCGTTGATCCCACGACAAGGACAACCCCGGCCCATGCCCTGAGACGCTACCGTCACTGCTATCCAACTGCATGGAAGAAAAGCGGGTTTCCTGCCCCAGATGCTGGGCGACCACCTGGTCAACCGAAATGCTATTGGCCATGTTCTGGCCGGGAACTGAATAACGGTTGGCGCCTGTCAGCCAAAAGGTACTGCCCCAGTGAGCTTGGTTGCTGTATTGGTTTGAGCAGCCTTGAACTACGGTGAAGTCCTGCTTGTGCCGTGACAAGGGAGTCAGACCTTCGGATAACTTATAATTCGCACCGGTGTCCTTCAGATCCGGATACCAAGTCTCCTTCGTCACCCCAAAACCTATACCGAGAAAGACAGCTCGTTTGGATGGAGTAGCCTTTGCCTTCTGGGCAGCGGATGCAAACGGCCGGAACCCAATCGATGCCAAAGCCGGCAACGCAATCAGTGCACCTGTTCCACGCAAGAAATGCCGTCGATTAGTGAAAGAGTTCATAAATAAAATTAGGGGATGAGGGGCTTGAGTTCCTTGCCTCCATCTGAAAGATATAGCGCGCCTTCCTTTTCGAGTCGAGCAATCATGGCCTTCGTCATTTCCTTCAGTTTCTTGAGTTCGCTTTCGGCCAAGTTATTGGTTTCGAATGGATCTTTCTGTAAATCGTATAGCTCGTATTTGGTTTGTCCTTTGTAACGGTAGATCAATTTCCAATCAGCCTTGCGAAAGGCAGTGAAGTTGGAACTGCGGTGAGAATGGGGAAAGTGACACATGAAATGATCGGGCCGATCGGGGCTTATCACACCCGACAATTGCTTGAGCAAACTTACCCCGTCCACGACGTGACCCGAGGGATTCTTTGCTCCCGCGGTTTCAAGAATGGTCGAATAGAGATCCATAACCGTTCCGATCTGATCCTTGTGAAGCGAATCACTTGCGATGGGGAAAGTATTTTTCTTCCCGGGCTTGGCCCAACCCGCGATGAAGGGGACGCGCATCCCACCCTCGTAGCAGGTTCCCTTCTTCCCGCGGAGCGGAACGGAACTAGAGTATCCGTGGACCGGGCCCAAAGGCGCGTCCGATCCGTTGTCGCCAACAAACAGAATCAGAGTATTTTCAGCCTCACCCTTGCTGGCAATGTGATCCATTAGGTCTCCCAGGGATTTGTCGATTCCTTCGATTAGGGTAGCGTATGCCTGAGCACTTTTCGGTTTCTTTGAATCCTTGTAGTTGGCAGCAAACCGAGGGTCCGAATTGAATGGGCTATGCACCGCATAGTGAGACATGTAGAGAAAGAAAGGCTTTTCCTTTTCCAACGATTGATCAATGGCGTCTTTGGCTTCAAGGGTGATTGCTTCGGAGAGGAAAACATTGGTCTTGTGGTATTTCTCGAGCCCGGGCACGGCCCGCTTTTTACGTTTTGGGTTCAAATTGCCGTAGCCATCTTCCCCGTAATAACTTCCAGGTTGCCCGAATGAACACCCCGCAATGTTTATATCGAAGCCTAGTTTTTTAGGATTCTCCCCAGCGAATCCGACCGGGGCGAAGTGTGCCTTGCCGGCGAAAATCGTATGGTATCCCTCCTTGGCTAGGAGTGAGGGGAGCGTAACATCCTTTTTGGTCAGTCCTTCCCATCTCCAGCCCTTTGGTCCGGCGTTTTTTTTCTCGGGCGAAATGAATTGGGTAACCCGGTGACGGGCAGAGTTTTGCCCCGTCATGATGGATGCTCTGGTTGGTGAGCAAACCGACTGGGCGTAAAATTGGGAGAACCGAATCCCCTGCTTGGCTAACCGTTCCATATTTGGGGTGCGATACCAATCGTTGAGCGGATGGCGTTTTGGTTTACCGTCCTGATCGGCCAACATCGGGACGGAGGTGTCCATCAAGCCCATGTCATCAACCAGAAAGAGAATGATGTTAGGTCTTTGGGTTTCTGCGTTTACGGATAAACATCCGAAAACGAGAATCTGAAGGAGAAACGGTAACGTTTTTTTAATTTTGTTTTCTAGAATATAGATATCTACGGCTACTTCACGGCTGGCCCGATTCGTCGACTGCGAATTTTCGGGCAAATCTCCTTGCCGTCGGTTAGGTCAGGCTTTGCCTCAATCCCAAGTTGTGAGGGGGATTTACCGACCCATTTACTCTCCCGACCCTTGACGTCGATGCGTCCGCTGGTAGGGTCGATAGTTAGAGTGGTAAAGAGGCTGTCTTGATAGGGGCAAGTATACTCAACCCACCGGAACTTGGAGTGGACCTCGGCCGGGTAGCTCTTGTTGCGGTAGGAGCCGCCAACCCATTTATAGGAGGCCGAGTTGACGTGTAGATAGGAGATCTTACCCACACGGGCCACATGATCAATGTGGGTGTGCCCGTTGACAGCCAACAAAACCTTGTCGGCAGCTGAGCTCAGTAGCGCCTGAACCGCCTTCGCGTTGTCGATACTCGATGGGCCCGCCAGGGGCTGATGGCAAATGACGAGAATCGGGCCCTTGAGGGTTTTCAACTGTTTCGCTAGCCACTCGAGCTGCTTCTCCCCAATGTGCGCGGGATAACCGCCCTTGTGATTCTTCGGTTTCTCGTTTCCATCAAGGACGACCAAATCTAGACCGTTAACGTTCTCGGTGTAGTAGCGTCCCTTCATACCCCAGAGCTTGGCAACCTCGTCGAAGGAGTGCCCATCATCAATCTCGTGGTTTCCGAGCACGTGCAGGGTTCTGGGATGCGCCTTTTCAAAGGCCTTGGTTACCGCCTCGTTTTTCTTTGTCGGATAGGCGAAGTCGCCAAGCTGTAGCAGGGCGTCGGGCTTTTCTTCATTCATGGCATCGAGAAAGGCCTTCAGTCTCGCCGGGCCGTCGTGCATCACGTCCTGGTGCAAATCGGTGATCATGCCGAGCTTGATGGGCTTTTTGATTTTCGCCAGAGCGGCCATGACCTGCCGGGGCAGGATGATCGAGGTCGCCACTACACCGGTGGTACGCAAGAAGTCACGTCTTGATGAGATTGATTTTTCCATTTTGGTTTCTCTTTATTACAAGGTAAGGGGTGATTACAAACTACGACTGAACCTAGTCAGGGTATATTCAATTGGGCTCGATGGCGAAAGCTTTGGCTGTGATATCATTGGATTCCTTGATCCATTGCTTCAGGAATTCACGGTGTTTGTTGAGGTGTTTTCCGAAACATGCTTGGCCTGCGAGGTTCTTCATTTCACCTGGGTCAGCCCGAAGATCGACCAGAGATTCGCGAATCTTGCCGCTTTGATAGACACAATATTTGTAGTGATCAGAGCGGATCATGCGGCCGGTGTTGTTCTCAGCCACCACGTAGAGACGTCTGGCATTGTCCTCTTGGTTTTCGGCTACAGGACGAAGGGATCGGCCCAATAAATAATTAGGGACCGAAATCCCGGCGTAATCACAGAGGGTGGGCAATACATCCAGACCATTGGAGATCAGGCTCTTATTATCAACCACACCAGTGGGAATCACCCCCTTGTATTGCATGATGAAAGGGACACCGACAGAGTTCTCATAGAAAACGTTCTTGGAGGCCAGACGATGACTGCCATCCATATCGCCATGATCGCTCGTGAAGATCACCAGGGTGTTTTTCTCCAAGCCATTCTTTTTCAAGGCATCCAGCAGGCGGCCGATCTGGGCGTCGACCCGCTCGGTAAGCCGGCAATAGATCCAGCGGTAATTGCGCCAGTCGCGTTCGTTGTAATCCTTGCGGATCAACTTGGCAGGCGTGACGGCGGTCACCTTCATGGTTGCCTCGATGGCGTCTGGTTCTCGTTCCGGGATCGCGCTGTTCTTCGGCAGCGGAGGCAACTTGTCTGCTGGCAGAGCCTGGGCTTCCTTGTAAAGTTTGTTTACCAGAGGCATGCCCCTGCGCTTGGGTTGCCGGGCGTTATAGGCAAAACAAATGTCGTGCGGATTGATGAATGAAGCGACGGCAAAGAACGGTTTTTCCCGCTTGCGGGTCATGAATTCGATGCAGGCTCCGGGCAACTCGTCGCGCTGATCTTTGCAAAATTCATCGTAGCCCGCCTTGAGCGGCACAAGTGCAGGCGCCATGTGAACCTTGCCTCCGTAGAAGGTGTCGTAACCGCCGGACTTGATCAGCTTGCCAAGCGAGTTATCGCTAACTTTCTTCGGGATGGTCGCCTTCATGCCATTACTGAAGACACCCAATCGTCCCGCCATCATTCCGGTTGCTATCGAGATGCGGCTAGGCGCGCAAACGGGGTTGGTTACATAGGCGCGCGAAAACCGAATGCCCGATTTTGCCATGGAATCAAGCGCCCGGGTTTTCAGATAGGGATTGCCGGCACTCGACAGCATTCTGGCATGATGCTGGTCGGTAATGATAAATAGGATGTTGGGTTGCTTAGCAGCCTGCAGGCTGGTCGCTATTGCAATTAGCAACATTGCGTATTTCATCGGTTGTTTTCCTTTCAAAGCCTAGGCGTCTTTCAGGATTTTCAAGGAGACGTCTTCGACCATGTCTTCTACCTTGGCCTTGTACTCCAGCATATGCGGGGCAGTGAAATGAGCTTCCAGGTGAGAGAATGATTCCCATTTCTCGATGACCGTCACGACGTTTGCATTCGTTTGCTGGATGGGAAGTTCTGTTTGGAAGTCCATCGTGGCGGAATATTCCAAACACCCCTCTTCCTCTAGCACCTTGGGAATATTCGCCTTGAGTATTTCAATGAAGGTGTCGCGTTCGGAAGCTTTGACTGTGATGGATGCTATTACGTTTATCATTTTTGTGGCTATATCAGCTATTGAGCAAACCCATGTCCTCCTCACTACTGCCGAAGCTGCCTACGTCAATGTTGTGCTTGTGCAGTAACTCCAGGTAGAGGTTGCAAAGGGGAGTCTGTTTCTCAAGGACAGTATGGGTTTGATGCCGGTAGCCGCCACCGGCCACGATCATCGGCAGGTTGTTGCAAGTATGGTTGGAGGAGTCGCCAAAGTTGCTACCCATCATCACCGTCGTGTGATCAAGCAGGGTCCCACCTTCTTCCTTGATTTGATCCAACTCAAAAAGGAACTGGTTGAAATGCTTGAGAGTATCGATCTCTATGTGGCTGAGCTTGGCAATCACGTCCTTCCTGCCGCCATGATGAGACAAAGTATGCCACCCCCCGGTGGCTCCTGGCACCTTGATGGCTCCATAGATCCAGTCCATGGAGATAGTCATGACGCGAGTCGAGTCGGTCCGGAAAGCCAGTTTCGCCAATTCGAACAGGTTCCTAATCTTGGTGGAGAACACAAACTCCTGATCGTCGCTCAGGGATTTCTCGACCTTCGGCTTACTGGTATTGAGCCAAAACTTTTCGTGGTTTAACTGGAGTTCCAGCTCCGCGATCACTGGTTGGTAACTGTCCAGTTTGCCGTGCTCTGAACCTCGCTTGCGGAGTTGGGCCAGGTCACGGTGAAGACAGCTCAGAATTTCCTGGTCGTTCTTCAACTGCTGCTTTTTTGCCTTCAGGTCCTCTTCCCCAAAGAGCATCCCGAAGATCTTTTCCTCATCGTGCATCGGGGGAATGGCGGAGCCACGATCATTCCAGGAACATCCCCAACCGCGGTCGTAGATACTGAAATTAAGAAAGGGGAAACGGGTCTCTCCACCCATTTTTCGAACCAGCACCTGATCCAGAGAAATGTCGTTCACGAAGTTGGGCGACTCCGGGCTGGGCGTTCCCGTGAGAAAGGATTTTTCTGAGTCGTGGTTGCTGGTATCCATGCCCGGATGAAAGAGGTTCTGGAACACCGTCATCTTTCCCTTGGTCTTCATTCCCTTAAGGTAATCGGACGTTGAGAAATCTCCCTGCTTCTTGGGGAAAAAGTACGGCTCATAGAAACCCAGGCAACTATTAATGAAAATGATACGCTTCGGAGGCTGCTTCCTCCTGCCCTCAGCCCGCAGGCTCAGCGATTTCATAGCCAAGGGAAGCGCCGCCCCGATCTTCAAGAAATCTTTTCTGCTGATGGTTCTCATTCCTACTCTCCTCTAAGTGAATAGCCCAACACCTTAACAATCAAGTCTTTCATCCGGCATTCCTGCGCGTTCTCCGAAATCATAGCATGGAGGTGGAGGCGTTGCTTCAGGTTCGGCTGGTAGCCATTGGCATACTCGAAGAATTTCTTGGCGAAATTATAAGCAACCTTCTTATGATCAGAGAGCAGAATCTTCTTGAATCCGAACACGTCCTCAAACTTGGACTTATCAATCTCCCCCACTGCGTCCACATCCCCAGCCAATATATGGTAACCCTGTAAACGGAATTGGAAAGTTCCATTATGCGGTTTCTTGACCCGATACTTGCTTCGCCATTGCCCAGTTGCATCAAAGTTCTCGAGGGCGAAACCATAAGGATCGATACTCTTATGGCAGGCATAGCAAACCTTGTTATTCTTATGCTGCTCGATCTGTTCGCGAATCGTAGCAGCCTCCTTGCCGTGTTCGGGCTCGATGGCCTTAACGCTTTCAGGAGGCGGAGAAAGTGTGTTGCCGGCAATATTCTTGGAAACCCATGCACCACGCAGGATCGGAGATGTATCAAAACCATCAGCCGTAACCTTTAATACACTACCCATGGTCAGCAGCCCGCCGCGTGGCACCTCAGGAGCGAACGTCACCTTACGCATCTGTTGACCGATCACCCCTTCGATTCCGTAGTGCTGGGCCAGTCGCTGGTTCAGGAACGAGAAATCCGAATCAATCAGATGTCCAACAGGCAGGTTCTCCTGAATCAAGTGATTAAGATAATCCTCGGTCTCAAGCGGAAGATAATGATTCATAAGATCATCGTACAACGGATATAGCTTGAGAGACGGCGTCACCTTGTTGAACGATCTAAGATTGAGCCATTGGGCACAAAACGAATGGATCATGCGCCGGCTCTTCTCGTCCTTCAGCATCCGTTCGATTTGAGCGGGAATCGTCTGTGCAGAAAGCTTTTCCGTTTTCGAAAGGCTCAAGAGTTCTTCATCCGGGATCGAAAGCCAAAGAATCCGGGAAAGATCAGCCGCCATCAAGTAGGATCGATTGGCATGTTCTCCGGGAGCCATCAGGAAACGATGGGAACAGACTATGGCCTTAAGTCCAACCTTGGCCGCCATAACGAAATCGCCCTGTTCCTTTAAGGAATTGAGGCTCACGCCGTAGTAGGGAGCCAACTCCTCTTCGCTCAAATTCGAGGAAAAGGCCTTTTGGGCAAATCGTTTGATTACTTTTTTCAGATCTTTGGGTGAACTGGAAGCGACCGAGACCTCTATGGTGGAAACCGGCCTTGGCAAGGTCGTCATAACATCGAGTTTCCCGATGGAAGCGAGCGACTTGCCATCCAAGGAAAGGGCGTCAGTCACCAGAAACTTGATGAACCGCTTGGTGGTGGGCTTGGGGAACAGAATGGATTGCTCGTTGGCCAACCCGATTTCGAGTTTCCCTTCCAGGATTGGAGGCCCCCAGGATTTGCCTTCATCGGAGAGATGAATCGAATAGGCCTTTACCTGACCGTTGCCATTGCCCCCCGACCAGGTTGCGTACGAGAGCCCCTCGATTTCCTTGCCCTTCGAATTTTCTAGGATCACGTAATGCGGGGGCTTGGCCAAGGTCGGCTTGAACCGCGTATGCCAGAAGGTCCGGTTCGAACCATCCTGCATCTTTTCCTTTTCCATTCCCTTCTGGAAACTGCTGACGGAGATACTTCCCCCGATCGCCTTCAATTTCGTCAGCGACACGGATGTATTTCTCGCTACCCGGGGAGGCGCATTCATGGGCAATCCATCGAAGATATTTCGATAAGAGCTTGGTAGCCATTCGTCGAGAACGGGACCGCGAACCTTCAACTGCTTGATATAAGCCCCTTGCTCTCCGGTTTTCTTTCGAAAAGTATACTTGGAATAACAGTGTACCGAAACGTTCTCTCCGGGATGAAGGAAAGCCCGCACGGTGTGCGACTTCACATCTCGGTTACCCAGGGAAATGACGCCAAGCAGGCGCTGCTGCTGGGGGCGATCATCCGCATAATAATACTTTCCGGCAAAGACTTGAATACTTACGTCTTCCTTGAAACTCCCCAGCTTCATCGCATCAAAGGTCAAATCATACCATCCCCTCACAGGCGGATCGAAGTTGTCGTAGAAAAAAGAATAACTGTTGCCGTTGTTGGCACGGGTCCACGAAAAGAGAATGCCCTCCTTATATTTCTGGGTGTAGATATTGTAGGTCTTATGGCTGTCCTTTATCCTGTTTGTCACCAAGATACGTTCCTGTGCAAACCCTTTTTCAGGCAAAGCAAATTCGAGCATTTCATCGGCTACAGAGAAATAGGAAGTGAGCATCTCCTTGGTCAACTGAACCCTTCGGTCTGAATCGAAATTGTAAGTACCACGGTCTTCGGGAATCATTCCAGCCAGATCCAGCTTCACGCCCAGCAAATCA
This sequence comes from Verrucomicrobiota bacterium, assembly GCA_018674955.1. Taxonomy (GTDB): domain Bacteria; phylum Verrucomicrobiota; class Verrucomicrobiia; order Limisphaerales; family UBA1096; genus UBA1096. The sequence goes on from JABGZB010000365.1 coordinate 15,324, forward strand.
TTCACCGAATGAACGAACTCATGACGACTAATCCGCCGGTAGGAATTGGGGGCACTTTCAGTCTGACGCTGCGCCAGCCAACTCAGCATGAGGCGCTTCTCTTCGGCTCTTGGCTGCTTCTTGTTCTTGGGCGGCATCCTCGACGTGATCAGATGCTCAAATATTAGAGAGCCATCAAAATCGTCTTTTTGCAAAAGATTAGCTAAATCAAGATCACCTTTTGTTGTCTCCCCATCATGACAATCAAAGCAGTAATTCTCGAAGTGCTGAAAGGCTTTCTCACCAAGCTTTGATCTAGAAGGATTTGCTTCGGCGAAAAGCGGGGCAGAAACCATCAAGGTCAAGGTGCATATGATGAGGAATTTCTTCATCATCAATCACTTGGTTTTTCCGAGTAGGCCAGCAATGGCCCGGCCCATGGCTTCGCCGACATTCATGTAGGTCTCGGCATTACCGCTGTAGTGGCCGCCTGAACTGCCGCACTTGGACAGCAGATGGCTGTAAACGGTGGCGAAGTTGCCCTTGAACTCGGGGTACTTGCCGGACTTGCCGTCGACCGCGAACATGGCATCATTCCATTTCACGGTTTTCCTTTTTTGACTTTGTAGTGAATCTTGATGCCATATTTGGATTTCACCTTGACTGCGTTATTCTCCTTATAGCCAGGTGAATCATCCTGCTTGCAGGACACCTCAAGGTTTTCGTCGTCAATCCACCTCACTTCAATATCGGTGAAGGCTTTCCAGGTCTTGTGCTTACCCAAAAAGCCGTCTCGTTGATCCAGTTTCTCGCCCGCTTTCCTTAGGCTCGCATTGAAGTAGAAGTAACCGGCCGCACCTCCCCCTGCACAAGAGAAACTCGTGGCGATGAACTTGCCATTGGGTGATTTCTCTTCAGCAACAATCTCGACGGTGTCCGTATCAGGCCCTCCTCCAAAATCAATACAGCCAATCAGAAGCATGGGCAGGCAGAGCACCAACCCAAGCATACGTACCATTTTACATTCGTTCAATTTGATCGAGAGTAGCTTTATTTAGATTGCCCCAAAAGTTCCACCATCGCCTTGCCCATCGCTTCGCCGACATTCATATAGGTCTCGGCATTCCCGCTGTAGTGGCCGCCTGAACTGCCGCCCTTGGACAAGGGATGCGTGTACACGCTGGCGACATTCCCCTTGAACTCAGGGTACTTGCCGGACTTACCGTCCACCGCCTGCATGGCATCCAGGATTTTACCGCCACCATCGGTAGAACCTTTCTTGGTTTGGCCAAGGGAGGCACAGACGAATTTCGCCTTGGGTGCATTGAAGTCCTTGCGAAGCGTCTTGATGAGATGAACCAGGTTCTTCTCGTACCGGCTGGAAAGCGCGGCGCTACGACTATCCCGATCACCCTGCCACCAGAGAAAGCCGGCGATCTCATATTTCTTGGCCCCGAGATAATACTTGTCGAGTTCCGAGAGAACCTTCTTTGCCCGAGCAATATCACCGTCATATTGCATGCCGGCGTACCATTTAATCTTCTTGGGCTCGGTACCCTTGACCCACTTTTCAGGTGTGCCCTTGTACCCGGGATGAACCCAGGTAACGCCCTTGGCATCGGTGAACTCAAAGCCTTCGCCTCCCGGCGGCAACAGGTCCCAGCCCAGGGCACGGTTGCCGATGCAGCTCTTCAGAATCAGGACCGGCGCGTCGACAGCGTTGCCTATGTGGTGGCCGATGCCAAACTCCGGGCCTATCTTTCCGCCCTTGATGGTCATCCACTCGTTGTTGAATCCCCGCATGCCACCGGTGCCACTACCCATGACGCGCACGTTGCGGACGTCTTTTCGTTCAGTCCAATTACCGGCCACATCAACGAGGTAGGGGTACAAGTTCTTTTCCTTAACCGCGTGTTCGAGTGAGCCGTCACCGCCCTTGATTTTTCCGGCCCCCAGCATATTGGACTGCCCCAAGAGGATGTAAACCTGAACGGGCTTACTCATATCCGCCGGTTTACCATCCGGATCGGGCAAAGGTTTGTCCTTAGCCGATACCGACAGGGTTAGGCCCGCCAGCAAACTAGTGGCCGTGAGAGTTTGGATAAGTTTATTTTTTAGTTTCATGCTATTTCTTGGGATTTCGAAGGTTTGAGAAAACATTGCCCGTTGGCTCGGGCGGCAGAGTCGTCTGCCATTGCTCGAGTGTTTTTGTCAGTTCCTTTACGACCTTGGGATGTTTCTCCTTGAGATCATTCTTTTCAAGGGGATCAGTGACCAGATCGTAAAGCTCCACATAACCGGCATCCCGATTAGCAACCAGTTTCCAGTTTTTACTTACCACGGCATAGGACACCCAATGGTCCGACTTGGTTTTGCGAGCCGGCCAGGGGGCAATCGTCTTCCAGAAAAGCGGTTTTTCACGCAGCGCTTTCCCATTTCCTTGCAAGGTCTCCACCTGACTGACTCCATCAGGCCGGTAGGAAGCCGGTAACTTTACCCCTGCAATTTCACAAAAGGTGGGCAGTAAATCCACCGCTGAAAAAATGGAGGTCTTGTCCACCTTACCCGCGGCAATCTTACCGGGCCAACGGGCAATAAAAGGCACCCCTATCCCCCCCTCAAAGAGGGCAGCCTTGTATCCCTTGCGACCTCCGGTAATGCCCTTTGCCGCTGCTATTCCATAGCCCAGTCCTGTTGCGGAATCATAACCGAGAGTCAAGGGTGCATCCGGGGCTCCGCGGGCAGGTCCATTGTCTGAACTGAAAATAACCAGTGTGTTATTGGTTATCTTCAGTCGATCCAAGGCGTCAAGCAGTTGCCCTATCCTCAAGTCGGCATGAAAAAGAGTCGCCGCATAGATCGCATCTTTTTCTCCGAGCTTAGCAAAGCGCTTCTGCAACTTGGGGTCCACGTGAAAGGGAGTGTGTGGCTCATGAATCCAGAGGTTGATAAAGAAAGGTTTATCCGCCTTATGGCTTTTCTCAATGAAAGGGATGGCGCTCTTGACGTCGTCGTGCACGTACATCTGGGGCCCGGAACAGTTGAATGCTCCATATTCGTCAAACCCATATTCACTGGGAAAAGGTGCATCAGGGATCATGTCATTGGCCAAGTGCCATTTGCCAAAGTGGGCAGTCTCGTAACCTGCACTTTTAAGGAAGCGCGACAAAAGCGGGGCCTTGGGGTCCAGCCAATCGGGCATGTTACGCCTGGCATTACTGGGCACCCAGGCGAAGTGCCCGTCAATATTGTAGCGTGCGGGAAAATGCCCGGTCATGATCGCAGTGCGACTGGGGGAACACACGCCACTGGCAGTGGTAAACCGGTGAAAGTCAGTTCCTTCCTTTGCCAGACGATCAATATTGGGGGTCTTCACATAAGGATGCCCGTGGCAACTGAGATCGCCCCATCCCCAGTCATCTGCAAAGATGAAGAGTATATTGGTTGGCGGCTCATTCGCAGAAGCCTGCGGAGCAAGCCCAATAATAAGCAGCGCAATAAATGATATTATTCTATCCATAAGACTTCGGTCCCGACCTGCTACTTTTCAAGGTGCACGGTTACCTGCAACCACAACTCATGCCCGAACAAGGCTAGGATATGTCCCATTGCGATTACAAGACCCGCGCTTATCGGGATAAGTATTTTTTATTCACATCAGTTTTCCGTTCTAATGGATGCTTCTTTTTCTCATCCAAAATCTTCTGCTTCATCGAGGCCGGGTGGATTGCAGCGCGGCAGCGAAGTGGGTGGCCAGTTCGGCAATCTCTTTTTCACCGTGCGCCAGAGAGAGGTAGAGCTTGGTGCCCATCGGGTTGAGGAACACGCCCAGCCGCAGCATTTCCAGCATCACGGCGCGGCCGCGCTGGCGGTCGGCGGCGAGCCAGTCGCGGTGGCAAAGCACCGGGCGATCGAGGAACACCGACTGCGCCAGCGGCCCGTCGCCGAGCACCTGCGCCGTCTCGCCCGCTTGGCCAAGCGCGCGCTCAAGGCGCTTCCGCAATAACCGCCCCATCGCGTGCAGCCGGTCGTAAACACCCGGCTCGCTGAACAGGTCGATGGTGGCCAACGCCGCCGCCGCAGACACCGGGTTGCCGCCCGTCGTCGAGGCGGACCACGCGTAGTTCGGCCCAGGCAAACGCTGCTCGTTCACCGCCTCCATGATGTCCGCGCTACCCCCGAACGCGCCGATCGGGAAGCCGCCGCCCAGCCCTTTGCCGTACGCCACGAGGTCGGGCGACACGCCGTAATATTCCTGCGCGCCGCCCAGGGCCAGGCGGAAGCCGGTGACCACTTCGTCAAATACCAGCACGATGCCCCGCTTGGCCGTGGCCTCGCGCAGTCCCTGCAAAAAACCGTCCACCGGCGTGATGCAGCGGTGCAGCGGCTCGACGATCACGGCGGCCAAATCGGCGGCGTGGTCGGTGAGAATTTGCTCCGTCGCCGCGAGGTCGTTGTACGGCGCGACCAACACATCGCGCTCGACCCACGGCGCGCCGGTGCCAGCCGGATCGGGCTGCGGCAGCGCGGGCGGATCGCTGCCGACGAGGCTCGTCACTCCCTCCGGATGTTGCCCGTGATACGCGCCCTCGAATTTCAAAATCTTCGCCCGCCCGGTCGCCGCTCGCGCCGCCCGCAAACACAGCATCGTCGCCTCGGTGCCGCTGGCAACAAAACGGATGCGCTCGACACACGGGCTGATGTCGGCGATGCGCTCAGCGAGCTCGACCATCGGCCGGGTGACGGCGGCAAAGTTCGCGCCGTTCGCCGCCGCCGCGTTGGCTGCCTCGAGCACTTTCGGGTGCGCGTGGCCGACGAGCGCCGCGCCCCACGCCATCGTCATGTCGAGATACTCGCGGCCGCCGGTGTCCCACACGCGGCAGCCCCGCCCGCGCTCGATCACCGGCGCGTCGCCCTCCGGAATGCCGTATTCGCCGTTGGAGCCATCGGGGAAAAACCGAAGCGCCCGGTCGCGAAAGTTGTCTTGTGAATCGTTCATGTTTTTACGCGCAGTTGCCAAATATAACCTCTACAAAAATCGTTTGCGCTCTCCCAGGCCCTCTCCCGGTGGGAGAGGGAGCTTAGCCAAGCGGCAAAAGGTAGGGATGGCTGTCCCCCAGCCGTCCACAAATACCCTGCCCGCTTGGCCGGGCCCGCGTCCCGTTTGATTCCTTGTCCCTCAGAGAGAAGGTGGCCGAAGGCCGGATGAGGGTGAAACCCCGCGGCTGGTTTTTCGTAATAGCACTACCGTGCGTTTCGCGATTAAATCACAGACCCAGGCGCTTGGCCAAATTTTCAGCGACGTCCTCGACCTTGGCCCCGGAGCCGCACGACTTGACGCCGTCGGTCATCATCGTCAGGCAGAACGGGCAGCCGACGGCCACGGTTTCCGCACCGGTCTCGATCGCCTCCTTTGCGCGCAGCACGGACACTCGCTCATCGGCTTCCTCTTCCATCCACATCCGCCCGCCACCGGCACCGCAGCAGAATGTTTTTTCGCGGCGCTGCCCCATCTCGCTGATGCCGTCGCCGAGCAGATCGCGCGGCGCTTGGTGTACGCCGTTGACGCGAGCGAGATAACACGGGTCGTGATAGGTCACCGAGCCAGTACGTTCGGGCGCGGCGAGTTTGCCGTCGTCGATCAGTTGCTGCAGAAACTCGGTGTGATGCACGACCTCGAATTGGTCGCCGAACTGCGGGTAGTCGTGCGTCAGCGAATTCATGCAGTGCGGACATTGCGTGAGGATTTTTCGCACGCCATGCTGTTTCAACGTCGCGTGGTTTTTCTCGGCCAATTCCTGAAACAAAAACTCGTCGCCGAGCCGCCGGGCCGAGTCGCCGGTGCAACATTCGTTCGGGCCAAGCACGGCGAAGTTCACGCCGGCCTTGATCAGCAACTTGGCGATGGAGCGGGTGACCTTCTGCGCGCGACGATCGAACGATCCGGCGCAACCGATCCACCACAGAATTTCGAAGTCGGGATGGTCGCTGGCCAACGGCACCTCGAGTCCGTCCGCCCACGCCAAGCGCTCGGCCTGCGGGAAGCCCCACGGGTTGCCCTTGGTTTGCATTTGGCGCATCGAGTTCGCGGCGGATCCGGCCAGCGCACCCTCGGCGGCGCGGTCGCGGCGCAGCTCAAACAACAAGCCAAGCGGATCGACCCGCACCGGGCAGGCGGTCACACAGGCGTTGCACGAGGTGCACGCCCAGACGGTCTCGGCCTGAATCGTGTCGCCGTGCAGCGCGACCGACCCGCCGTTGGCGGTCACCTCCATCAACCCCTTCAAGTCCTGCACGACCGCCTTGGGCGAGAGCGGCTTGCCGGAGGCGAACGCCGGACACGCCTCCTCGCAACGACCGCACTCCATGCAGGCGTCGAGACTCAACAGTTGCTGCTGGTCGAGGTGTGCGATCTCCGAGACGCCGACCACGCCGGTTTCCTCCACGTCCTCGATGGAAATTGGCGCCAATTGGCCAAGCGACGGCGTGGAAAAAAACAAGTTCGCCGGGCCGGTGATGAAATGAAGCAGCCGAGTGAACGGAATCATCGCGAAGAAACCAAACACCATCAACGAGTGCATCCACCAAACAGCCAAGTGCGCCGAGCGACTCGTCGCCTCACTCATCCCGCCGAAGATTTTGGCCAAGACGGCGCCGACCGGTGAACACCACAGCGCCAACCCTTCCGGCCGATCCCAGACTATACGCAGCCCCTCGACGAAGTAGCCCGTGACGCCGATGCCGAGAAACAGGCCGAGCGCCGTCCAGTCGCTCGCACGATGCCCGACGCTGCTTGGCCGCCGCATCCGACGCCACAGGAACAAACTGATGCCGATGATGAACAGCAGACCAAACAGATCGAGCGCCCCCTCGTAAATCACGTAATACCAGCCATGATGAAAATGAAGTTTTTCGGATACCTTGCCCGCAAGGTGGTCGACCTCCAGCAGCGTCGTGCCGAGAAACAGCATCATAAACCCAGCGAACATCATGATGTGCGCCCAACTGGCCAGGCCACGGCCACGAACCCGTTTTTGTCCGAGACCCTCCTTCAGCAACCGACCGAGGCGCGGCTTCAATCGCGCAAAATTGCCGAGCAGAATTTCCCTGATGGCAACCGGCCTGCCCTGCCGCCAAAGTTTCCAGCGCCGCCAAACGCCCCAGCAAAATACCAGCAACGACGCCACGGCCATCACGTAAAATGCAATGACCGACGACGGCGGAATATTGCCGAACGTCTCGCGCGTCAACTGAATCACCTGTTCGTCCATCACATTTTCACTCGTTCGGATTTCGGATCGTAGGCCGGTTGCAGTGACAGCTTGGCCGGCACTCGTTCGCA
>JABGZB010000042.1 GCA_018674955.1 Verrucomicrobiota bacterium
GCAACTGGACGACTTCGAGGTACGGGCCAAGATCAGCCACGCGCAGTTTTTGGTGCACCGCAGCCAGTATGAAAAAGCGGTGCCGTTGCTGAAGTCGGCCCAGGTCAAGCGCCCGCGAGACAGCGTCCAGCGCTACCTCGATCAAGTCGTCAAGCTCGCCCGCTTGGCCAAGCGCTGATTTTCTGGAGTTTCAAATTTCTGCTGTCTCATGCCACCCCGTTGGGGCTGTGGGTGGGCCTGGCCAAGGGCAATTTGCTAATCGCTGTCTCAAAAACGCTTGGGGCGGCCAAGAGCTGCCCGTAGAGTGGCGGCGCAGCATGGGTTCAGTCCGTCTTCTTCCAGAAATTGTCGCCAACCAGATCGCCGCCGGCGAGGTGGTGGAGCGCCCGGCCAGCGTGGTGAAGGAGTTGGTCGAGAACGCCCTCGACGCCGGGGCCACGCGCATCTCCGTGGAGATTCAGGCCGGCGGCCGGAGTCTCATCCGCGTTGCAGACAACGGTTCCGGCATGAACCGTGACGACGCGTTGCTTTGCCTTGAACGCCACGCGACCAGCAAGATTCAAGTGGCTGAAGACTTGGCCTCGATAGCTACGATGGGCTTTCGAGGAGAGGCGATCCCGAGCATCGCGAGCGTGAGCCGTATGGCACTGACGACTCTCGCGAGCGGCAACGAGACGGGCGAGGGGACGCGCATCGACATTCACGCCGGAAAGATCCGAGCGGTGGAATCGGCTGGCCACGCCGGCGGCACGACGATTGAGGTGCGTTCGCTGTTTTACAATCTGCCGGCGCGGCGCAAATTCCTGCGCACGCCGGAGACCGAGCGCAGCCACATCCAGCATTACCTGACGCTGGTGGCTTTAGCCAACCCGGCGGTGGGGTTCATTTTTAACAACGACCAGCGCAAGGTGTGGGAGCTACCGCCGTGCAGAGTGGACGAGACCCCGGCATCGCACATCTCAGCCGTGCGCGAGCGGATGGCGGCGCTGCACGGCGAGGGCATTAGCCTGCTGGACGTCGATTCCAGTGGCGACTACCGCGTGGCCAAGGCGATCCCGGATGACCCGGAGATCGGCATGCAATGGGACGGCCAAACGACGGTGCGCACCTGGGGGTTGATCGGCGCGCCGGGCGTGTCGCGCTCGACCCGTGCCAACCAGCACCTGTTCGTGAATCGCCGGCCGATCGAGAACCGGAGCCTCAACCGAGCCCTTATCGAGGGCTATCACACGGCGCTGATGAAGGGGCAGTTCCCGCTCTGCTGCCTGTTCATCGAGATCGATCCGGCCGAGGTGGACGTCAACATCCACCCGGCCAAGCGCGAGGTGAAGTTTCATCACGAGCGAGATGTGCGGCGACTGCTCACGCAAGCCGTGCAGGAGACGTTGCTGGCGTTTCACAGCCGGAAACCGGCCTCTGTGTCGAAGCCGGCAGGCGAGCCGGTGGATGTGATGCCCAGTTCGCCGTCGGACGTCCCGACGCAGCAGGAGCTTGGCGACGAGGCGCCAACTGCCGCGCTTGGCCAAGTGCAACCGAAAGTGGCTCAAGACGTTCCGCCCCGGGCGATGCCGCTACCCGCTCCGCTTGGCCAATCGTCGGGAGCGCCGGTGCCGCTGCTGCGTGTGCCGCTGCGCCTCGTCGGCGTGGTCGGCAAACTGTATCTGGTGCTCGAGTCCGACAAAGGGATGGTGTTACTGGACCAGCACGCCGCGCACGAGCGGGTGCTGTATGAGCAGATGCTCCGGCGGATGGAGTCGGACGGCAGTGCCGCCTCGCAGAAACTGCTGTTGCCGGAGACCGTGGAGTTACCTCCCAGGGAGGCGCGTTTTCTGAGCGGGGCGATGGAGACCCTCAACCGCCTCGGGGTGGGGTTGAGCGAGTTCGGCGAGCGAACATTCCTGCTCGATGCGCTGCCGCCGTTCGTCAAGGCGGCGGACTCGCGCAAGTTCATCCTCGAGTTGGTGGACAAGCTGCAGGCCGCCGGTGAGGGCGTCAACGTGCTGAGGCTCGGCGAGGACGTGATCATCAAGACCGTCTGCCGTCACGCCGTGAAGGCCAACGACTTGTTGCGGGAGGAGGAGTTGCAGAATCTCGTGGATGATTTGCGGTGCTGCGAGATGCCGTACACTTGCCCGCACGGCCGCCCGACAATCATCGAGATGAACTACCTCGAGTTGGAAAAAAAATTCGGCCGCATCCAATAGGGGAGTTTCAAGTTTTCAAATTCAACCTGTGACGGCGGGGCGCGTGTGCCCCTCTCCCTCTTCCCTGCGGTAGAGGGTTGGGTGATGGAGCAGGGATGGCGTTGCAATAAGACATCCGAGCGTTTTCACCCTCATCCAGCCTGCGGCCACCTTCGCCCTCAGGGAGAAGGAATCAAAAAGGACGCGCTAGGGCAAGCGCGTCCGGTTTAGGCTTACTTGAAACTGAAAACTTGAAAATTACTCCACCGTCATCTTGAGCAGGAACTCGATGTTGTTCTCGGTTTTTTTCAGCTTGCTGAGCAGAAGTTCCATGCCCTCGACCGGCGGAACACCGGTGAGTGCGCGGCGCAGTGTGACGATGCGCGGCAGTTCCTGCGGATGGTAGAGGAGTTCCTCCTTGCGGGTGCCGGACAACTCGACGTTGATCGAGGGGAAGATGCGGCGATCGACCAGCGAGCGGTCTAGGTGCACCTCCATGTTACCGGTGCCCTTGAATTCCTCGAAAATAACCTCGTCCATTCGTGAACCGGTGTCGACCAGGGCGGTGGCGCAGATGGTGAGCGAGCCGCCTTCCTCAACGTTCCGGGCCGCGCCGAAGAAGCGCTTTGGCTTGTGCAGGGCGTTGGCGTCCACACCGCCGGAGAGAATTTTGCCGGAGTGGGGCTGGACGGTGTTATAGGCGCGGGCCAGTCGGGTGATGGAGTCGAGCAGGATCATCACGTCGTGCTTGTGTTCGACCATGCGCTTGGCCTTCTCGATGACCATCTCGGCCACCTGCACGTGTCGCTCGGGCGGCTCGTCAAAGGTGGAGCTGACCACCTCGGCGGCCTTGCAGGTGCGCATCATGTCGGTGACCTCCTCCGGGCGCTCGTCAATCAGCAGGATGAACAAATACACATCGGGGTTATTCTTGATGACGGCGTTGGCCAGATTCTGCATTAGCACCGTCTTGCCGGTTCGCGGCGGCGCGACAATTAGCCCGCGAGTACCCTTGCCGATAGGGCAGACCAGATCCATCACACGGGTGGAGTATTCCTCCGGGTCATTTTCGAGGAGGAATCGCTCGTTAGGGAAGAGCGGTGTGAGGTTGTCGAAATGAATCTTATCCTTGGCAATCTCCGGCTCTTCGTGACCCACGGAGTCCACCTTGACGAGGGCAAAGAAGCGTTCCCTGTCTTTCGGCCGTCGGATTTCTCCGGCGATGATGTCGCCTGTCTGGAGGTCGAACCGCCGTATCTGTGAGGGCGAAACGTAAACATCCTCGGGGCAGGGCAGGTAGTTGAAACTCTCGGATCGGAGAAAGCCGAACCCCTCCGGTAAAATCTCGAGGCAGCCCTCGGTGTAAAGCACGCCGGCTTGTTCGGCATTGCGTTGCAGGAGTTGGAAAATCAGCTCGTGTTTCTGCAGGGAACCGTAATTGGGAATCCCTTGCTTTTTGGCCATCTTGTTCAGTGCAGGCATCTCGAGTGCCTGCAACTGGCTCATGTTCACGGAGTCGCCCTTGGGCTTTTCCGTGGCGGTGGCTTCCTCCGCGGCCTCCTCCTCAACATCGGCGGGTATTTCCTCGGGAGGGGGTGTTTCTCCGTAGGCACGGAGGTACTTGTTCCGAATGGCGGCGGCCTCGGTGGCGGCTAAGCCAATTGATTTTTTCTTGCGGGAGCCTTTGACAGCTTTGCTTTTACGACCTGTGTTTTTCATGTCTTGGCAGGAATCCTCTTGTGGATAACGGATAAGGTTCCCAGCTAAATCATCGGGTACGGGCGGGGTGCTTTGTCAGTTTTCTATACTTTACCTTGTTCAAGGCAAAGACCAACAATCCCACGGAGTGAAGTCCAGAGGGGAACTTTTTTAATAAGGCAAGGGGAATCCTGCGGTCAGTTGCCGGACACGCTGCCTGACGGCAGCTTGCTTGTCAATATTTTTTATGTCGACCAATACCTCGCTGATCATGTCGGCTATGTTGGCCATCTCGGCCTCGCCCATACCGCGAGTTGTGACGGCGGGTGAACCGATCCGTATCCCACTGGCCTGGAAAGGAGAACGTGTCTCGAAGGGGATAGTGTTTTTGTTGACGGTGATGCCGGCTTCATCAAGAGCGGCTTGGCATTCCTTGCCGGTCATGTCGCGCGAGCCGACATCCACCAGCATCAGGTGATTCTCCGTGCCGCCGCTGACGAGACGGAAGCCGTTCTTGGCCAAGCCGTTGGCCAAGGCCGCTGCGTTGGCCACGACCTGAGTCTGATACTCCGAGAAGGCTGGCTGGAGGGCTTCCTTGAGGCAGACCGCCTTGGCCGCGATGATGTGCATCAGTGGGCCGCCCTGGATGCCGGGGAAGGTCTGGGAATCGATCGTCTTGGCATGTTCGGCGCCGCACAGGATCAGCCCGCCCCGGGGGCCGCGCAGGGTTTTGTGGGTGGTCGTGGTGACGAAGTCAGCATGGCCGACTGGGCTGGGATGCAAGCCGGCGGCCACCAGTCCGGCGATGTGGGCGATGTCGGCCAACAGCAGCGCACCCACTTCGCGAGCGATCTGCCCCATCCGCTCGAAGTCGATCACGCGAGGGTAGGCACTGGCCCCGACCGTGATCATGGCCGGTTTTTCCTTGGCCGCCACCTTGGCCAAAGCGTCATAATCGATCTGCTCGGTATCCTTGCTCACGCCGTAGTGCGTGACTGAGTAAAACCGGCCCGAGAAGTTGGCCTTGTGTCCGTGGGTGAGGTGTCCGCCGTGGGACAGATCCATGGTCAGGATCTTGTCGCCCGGCTGGAGCGCGGAAAAGTAAACAGCCATGTTGGCACCGCTGCCGGAGTGGGGCTGTACGTTGGCGTGCTCGGCGCCGAAAAGCTGCTTGGCCCGCTCGATGGCCAACTGCTCGGCCACGTCCACGTGTTCGCAGCCGCCGTACCAGCGTTTAGCCGGATAGCCCTCGGCGTACTTGTTGGTGAGCACTGAGCCCTGCGCCTGCATGACGGCCGGGCTGGTGAAGTTCTCGCTGGCGATCAGCTCGATGTTTTCCTGTTGGCGGACGGTCTCGGCTTGGATGACCTGGGAGATCTCGGGATCAACGGAGTCCAGCCGGAATTTGACCGAGGCGCCGACGGATTCCATCTTGTTCACTCGCTGCTCGTGGCGGCCGCCGTCCTCGAACGGGGTCTCGATGAACGCATCGAGGATGCGCTTGGCCAAGGCCTCATCCGTGGCGGCGGCCCCGAGGCAGAGGACGTTCGCATTGTTGTGCTGACGAGTGAGTTTGGCTGTCTCCTCGTCATGCGTAAGCGCGGCCCGGACGCCGGGCACCTTGTTGGCGCTCATACTCATGCCGACACCGGAGTTGCAAATCAGCAGGCCAAGCCTGCTCTGACCCTCGGCCACGGTTCGGGCCACCTCACGCGCGAAGTCCGGGTAGTCGGCCTTGTCCTCTGAGTCGCACCCGAAATCGGCATACGGGATGCCTTTTTCGCTGAGATAATTGCCCAGGATTTTCTTGAGTCCGTAGCCGGCGTGGTCCGCGCCGAGAGCTATTTCGATCACCGGTTGCCCTGAGGGGGGAACTAGGCTTTTGTTTTGTTGTATGGAGTTCAAAAGTGAGTCGATGCCTTCGCGGATCTGGTCGCGGCATTGGCAGTAAACCTCGTACGAGCCGCCGATGGGATCGGAGATTTCCCGCTCATGCATTGGCAGGGTGTCGTCAAATTCACGGAGCAAAAAGGCTTTGTCGGCTGCGTGAGGGAACATCAGGTTGACCATCTCTACGTGCCCGTGGGTCATGCCGATGATCATGTCGGCCTCGGCGGCGAGTTCGGCGGTCAACATCAGGCTCCGTTGGGGGGAGATGTCGATATCGAGATCCTGCATGGCGCGGATCGCATTCCCGCTTGGCGGTTGCCCGTCCTGGGCGCCCACCCCGGCAGATTTCACATTGAGGTCAGCTTCGTTTTTCTCAATGAGATTCCTAAACAAGCCCTCGGCCATCGGGCTGCGGCAGATGTTACCGGTGCAGATGAACAGGATAGTACGAGCCATAAACTGGTTGGGCAGACTGCAGTCTAGTTTGTCCGGCGTCAACGACGGAAAGGAAATCGCCGCAAAATAGTGAAGCCAAGCGCTTGGCCAAGCGGAAAAAAGCCCGCCATCGCGGACGGGCTATTGGAGGGAATTTTGCTTGAGGGGTCAGCGCCCGACTTTTCGGGTGCTGTGCTCCATCATCCACATTATGTCCTTGTTGTTTGACATGCCGACGTTCAGTGGGCGATCGGACTTGCTTATGGGTGGTGTAGTTCGCTTGTCGAGCCACTTGTGGATTTCGGCGTGCCCATCGGCAAATGAGAATCCGGCTGCCCGGTTATGGTAACTGGCGGGGTAATCCACCAGTTTGATGGTCTGGGCGGGATACCCGGCCATGTCCACGACGAAGTAGCCGTCGTTGATGCTGTCCTCACGTTCGTCTATCAACACAAAGGTGTCTGATGGTCCGGGGGCTGAGAAGTCCGACAGCGTGGTGAACACTTTCCAGCCGTTCGAGCTCTGGGGATACCACGGTCCGGAGGCACCCCAGCCGGGGCCACCAACCCAGTTGCTCATCGACATGCTGCGAATGCGGGGTACCGTTATGCCCTTGTTGTTGATGCCGGTTGTGAAGTCGGCTGGGCATTTCCAGATGGCGGTGCTTTTGCCGCAATAGTCCCAGAGAGGGCTTTCATGAGTGTAAGCAGCGTGGTTCCAGTTGCTGGGATCTCTCTTGTTGTTGAGCGTCAGCCAGCTACCGCCGGTCCAGTTCAGGATCTCTCTTCTTTTGTATTTCCAGTTGCTGGCACCGACCAGATTGTCGTCGTGATCCTCGGCATAATACAACCAAGCCATCATCATCTGCTTGTTGTTGTTCATGCAGCTGATGCCGTGTGCCTTAGCCTTAGCCTTGGACAGGGCGGGCAGTAGCATGCCAGCCAGTATGGCGATGATGGCGATGACCACCAACAGTTCGATTAGTGTAAACCCTTGTTTTTTTGGCTTTTTCATAAAAAAATCGTAATTTAAAGGATTCTACTTGTAAGAACTCGGATTTTAATTTCTTGCAAGTTTTTTTCAACCAAAAAAACGCCCCAAATTAGGGGCGCTTGCTAGTTATCGTATGTATAAGGGGTTAAGGATCTTACCTTCTGGGCGCGGAAGATCGTTCCTGGTGCCACAGCCAGTCTGCCTTGGCTCCGGCACCTTTGGGTGCCCAACTGCGACTGAAGTTTATTACGCTTTTCATTTCGTGGTTCCATTTCTTGATTTCGGAATGGCCATCGGCAAAGCCGTACCCGCAGGCGTTGTTGTGCATCGTGCCGGGTAGATCGATATAAGTAGGTGTAGCGGTTGTCATTCTAGTGAAAAAGCAACCATCGTTCATGCTGTCAGGATGCTCATCCAGCACCACCCATTTGTTGGATGGATCAGTAATGTCGCCCTCTTTGATGTAGATCTGTTGATACTTAGGGCCATCCCAGAGTTTATTATTACCCTGTCCCATATTGGAGTTCATGGAGAAGGTTCGGATCCGCTTGGACCATCCCTTCTTTCTTTGACCGGAACTAACGTATTTGTCCGCGGGGCAGGAAACCAAGTTTTTACTGTTTCCCTGGTAAGCGGCCAACTTGGCATAACGTGGATCTGTGACATGTAGCACGTTGGTGTTGTCAGGACGCAGGCCCCAGTCCAGCCAGCCCATGATCCATTGGGCATATCGGGAGCGGGCATTGTTGCTTTGCGCTTCGCCTCCATGGGTGTTGTGTACCAAGTTACCGTCATAATCCCCGGAATAAGAGATCCAGGCCAGCATCAATTGCTTACTATTATTGAGGCAGGAGATGCCTGTTGCTTTGCTTTTGGCCTTCGCCAATGCAGGAAGGAGCATGCCAGCCAGTATGGCGATGATGGCGATGACCACCAACAGTTCGATCAGTGTAAAACCTTGTTTTTTTGGCTTCTTCATAAAAAAAATTTGTAATTTAACGATTTATTCTTATTCGCGAGCAGAGTTTAATTTTTTACAAGTTTATTAACCGAAAAAAACGCCCCAAATTAGGGGCGAGTGGTGGTAGATATCGGATGTTAAGCAGCTTAAGGATCTTATCTTCTTGGTGTAGAAGATCGTTCCTGATCATAATCAATTCGCCTTAACTCCATTGCCATTGGGTGCTCAACTGCGTACCAAGACGGCGGGGTTGATGCAGACTCTACAGCTTCGATGTTGAACGCTCAATGACCCACCAGTAATCGTTGTATCCACTACGCCTGCCTCTGTTTTCAAATCCGTTCCGAGAGGATTGGCGTACCGGTTCTGTCCTTGGGATTTTGTCCTTCCAAACCTTAATTTCTGCGTGGTTGTCGGCGAAGCTATAGCCACAGCCTCCGTTGTGGTAACTGGCGGGCAGATCAACCCAGCTAGCGTCATTATTCGGGTTCATGATGTTCCAGCCATCATTGATACTGTCGGGATGCTCATCCACAAACACCCACAAGTCTGTCGGAGATGTTACACCCGCGCCGTAGAGTCCCGCTTGAGCCTTGCCGGTGATATCGCCCAGTTTGTTGTAGGGCTTGTGACCGCCATACCAGGTGCTTCCGCGTGCGCCTCGTTGCCCCTGACCACCGGTGCCATAAGCTCCGCCCTCAATGAATCCGTTCATGGAACTACTGCGAACCCGCGGCAAGCTTTTACCGCGCATCTTGCACATGTAGGTGTCTGCAGCGCATTTATAAATGCCAGCTGCCGTGGAGTATGGCCCAAGTTTGGGATACACATTACCAATTTGTTTTTTTGTTCCGACAAGAAATAGGATATTGGTGTTGTCTGACGCGTTGGCATTAAAGGTAATCCAACCGTTTACCCAGCCTCGAGATCCTCCTCCGTTTTGGTTGGGCGGCATAAAACCGTCATAGTCCTCACAGTACATCAGCCAAGCCAATCCCAGTTGTTTGTTGTTGTTTAGACAGTGGATGCCGGTCGCCTTGCTCTTGGCCTTGGCCAGGGCGGGGAGGAGCATACCGGCCAGGATGGCGATGATGGCAATGACTACCAACAGTTCAATGAGCGTAAATCCGTTTTTGTTGTGTTTTCTCATGGTGATGAACGACTACGTATGTCAAAAGAAAATGCCATCATAAAACTGGTGATGCAAACCTTTTTCAGATGTTTTTCGGCGGTTTCGCCTGGCTAGGCGAGACCCCCCAGCAGAGCAAACCGGATACAACCAGTGACCAGATGAAGGGGTCAAATTCAAGCATCTTGAAGGCCTCGAATTTGCCCTTGATGACGTAACCGGAGATATACAGGGACAAATGACAGCTCAAACCGCCCAACATTCCTGCGATGGCGCCCTTGGCGCTTATTTGCGGCCAGTAAAGGCCAAGCAGCACCGGCATCAGAAAACAACCCGCCAACCCACTGGTGGCAAACACGATAAGGTCCTGCAAGTACTGGGGTGGGTTTAGCACTGCCAGCATCGCCAAAATCCCCACCACCGCCGTGACGAGGTAGGAGAGTCGTTTCAGCCGCTTTTCGCTGGCGTTGGGGTTCACACGGTTTTGGTAAATATCCCGCACCACGGCGGACGAGACCATCAGCAGAAAGCTGTCCACGCTGGACATCACGGCGGCGAACGGTGCCGCGAGCAGCAGCCCGGCCAGCCACGGCACGCCGGCGTCGCCGGTGACCTTGGCGGCGAGCTCCGGCATGATGCGGTCCGAGTCCACCTCCATGCCGGGCAGCAGGATGCGGGCGCAGCAAAAGATCACCACCAAGAGCAGATAAATGACCGTGTAATAAACGGACACCGCGAGGATGGCGTTGCGAAGGACGTTGGTACCCTTAAACGCCATCAGGCGAACCATGTTGCTCGGCTGACCTGCGGAGCCGAATGCCCAGAAGAAAAAGAAGCTGATCGCAATCCACACGTTTAGGAAGCCGTCTTCCCTCTCCGGATGCGGCCCCGGCGCACTGACGTAAACGCCCTTGCGTCCGCTGCCGTAGCCCTTGGTCTTGTCCGCCGTGAATGTGGAGGTAACAGTGAAACCGAAATCCGTAGGTTCAATTCGGTCGACTTCAGCCGGGGTGGTGATCTTGAGCAGCTTGGCTTCGGTTCGGGTTTCGCCCTTGGCCAAGCTGGCCTGCTCGGCCAGCCGCGCGATACCGCCGTCAGACAGGCGCAGCCAACCGCCCTTGGGCAGTGTGATCGTTTCGGTGTGCGCTTGGCCAAGCGTGACGATGCCGATGCCGGTCTCGGGCGGCGTCATCTCTTTCAATTGCTCGGTGGCCTTGGTCAGTCCGCCCACTTGGACAAGCGTGAGGTACAGCAGGATGATCACCCCGACGCCCATAACGATGCCCTGCATCACGTCGGTCCACACCACCGCGCGGAAGCCGCCGAACGCTGTGTAGACGATCACCGAGAACGCGAACACCAGCAGGCACAGCACGTAGTCCGGTTCCGCGTTGCCAATCCACGGCAGTCCGTCGATCGCGCTGCCGACAACGTTGACGGCCAATTGATAAATGGCCACGTCCTGCAGCAGGGTGGTCATGATTTTGCTGCCGGCCTTGAACTGGGCGAGTAGATAGAAAAACATGAAAAAGAGCACCAGCAGCGTGGCTGTCATCCCGACCGAATCGGAGCGGAAACGCGCCTTGATGAGGTCGGGAATCGTCACCGCGCCGGACTGGC
>JABGZB010000366.1 GCA_018674955.1 Verrucomicrobiota bacterium
CTTCCGACGGCGAATGCACCCCCACTTGAGACGCCCTCATGCAGAGCGCCCCGTAGCCGCAGCGCTTGGCCAAGCGGGCCAAATCGCCAATCGGCATCGACGCCTCCTCCTTGGAGTGAAACTCCTCGGCAATCCGTACAGAGAGTGAAAGTTGCATGATGGCAGTACGCTTGGCCAAACTATCCGCCGTGGCAGTCTGAGGCAATCTCATTGCAACACAATGCAACACAACTATAATTCCGGCGATTTTTGTAGTTGCCGCAAGCGACGTCAAATGGCAAAATAAATTGCGGTATGAGTGCCTTACAAAACAACATTCCAATCACCCAGGGCTTGTTCGGAACGACGGAGCTTGACGAAACCCGTTCCGCTGCCATCAAGAAAACATACGCCCTGCTTTCGTTGAGCGTAGTCGCTGCCATAGCCGGTGGCTTCATCGGGGCGAAGACACCCGCCTTGGTTCAGTTCTTTTCCTCCTGGGTGGGATGGATTGTGGCGATGATCGCCCTCAACGCCATCCCGAGCGTAGCCATGGCCGCTCGGCATAATCCAGTCATGGGCACCCTTGCGTTGATCGGCGACGGCCTGATCTCGGGCCTGGTACTTGCGCCGGTTCTCTTCATGGCCAGCGTTGTCGCACCGGATATCGTCCCGGCTGCATTGATCCTGACCGCTATCGTGTTCGCCGGAGTCACGTTTACCGTGATGATAACCAAGGCCCAATTCTCTGCACCCCGAGGCCTGATGACCGGAATGTTCTTCGCCATCATCGGAGTGATTGTCCTGAACATGTTCCTAGACATGACCTTTCTTAGCATGATCATTGCTGGGGCGATCGGCATTTTTGGTGTGTTCATCCTCGTAAACGCCACCAGTCAGGTCTTGAACAACCCGGAATACGACGAACCAACAATGGGTGCCTTGATGCTCTTCGCCGGTCTGTTCAACGTCTTCGTCGCCATCCTCCACATCCTGCTGGCCTTCGCAGGACGTGATGATTGAGCGGAACTCACTTTTGAAACAAAAAGGCCAAGCCGAATGGCTTGGCCTTTTTTGTGGCTACTCTGAAAGTGAAAATCAGAGTGGCTGAACCACGATGTTTTTGAACCAGACCGGGTGACCGTGGTATTGCAACCCGATGCTACCGGTGCGTGGCATGTCTTTCAGCGCGGTGCGGAACTTATTGCGGGAGCCGTCCGGGTTTTTGCGTCCGGTTGTCCATTGATCCAAATCGGCAACGACCACCTGTTTTCCGTTCAGCACGACTTTTACCGAAGCTCCGTTGACGGTGAGCTTCATGTGATTCCACTCGCCGGCAGGCTTGGTCGGGTTCGAGCTTGGAGCGAGCGCATCGTACAGCGCACCGCAATCGTGCTTGCCCACCTTGGCCTTGCCATGTGAATCGAAGATCTGAATCTCGAAACCGCCCTGCACCGCGTTTTTCGGGTCGGTGCGGAAAAACACGCCGCTGTTGCAGCGCTTCGACATCTTGAAGTCGATAGCCAACTCGAAGTTATCGTAATTGGCTTTGCTCCAAATATAGCCACCCGGCTTGGCGCTTGGCCCAAGCATGCCGTCCTTCGCCTCCCATGCGCCCGGCTTTTGTTGTGTCCAGTTTTTCAGCTCGTTGCCATCGAACAGTTTGATGGCTTTTTTGCCATCTGCAGCCTGTCCTGTAATGCAAACCAAGCCGGCGACTAACGCCAGCACCCAGTTGATGTTTCGTTTTTTCATGTCCGTAAAATGCGGGGCGAGTTGAACCTTACTCGCCAACAAAAGCAACCCGCTTGGCCAAGCGGTCATCTCGCGGAAATCTCGAGCATGCGCTCGATCGGCTGGTGTGCTCGCTCGATGATGGCGTCGTCGAGTGCCACCTCCGGCGTGCGGTTGGCCATGCAGTCGTGCAGTTTTTCAAGCGTGTTCATCTTCATAAAACGGCACTCGTTGCAGGCGCACTTCTCGGTTGGCGCGGGGATAAACTGTTTCTCCGGACACTCCTTCTGAAGCCGATGCAGCATTCCGACCTCGGTGGCGATGATCAGCGCTTTGGCACGGGAGTCGCGGCAAAAGTTAACCATTTTCTCGGTCGAGCAAACCTCGTCGGCGAGCATGCGGACGGCCTTGGTACACTCAGGGTGTGCGACCAGCGGTGCATCGGGATGTTCGCGGCGGATTCGCGTGATGCTCTCGTGC
>JABGZB010000367.1 GCA_018674955.1 Verrucomicrobiota bacterium
GAGTTCGGCATTGCTATAGTTGAGCATCACACGAATATTTTTGTTCAAATACCAGTTCAACCCAACCGTCCAAGTGTCGATTTCCTGATTGGGAGTTAAGTCACTGAAGTCGAGGTTGGACCAGCGTAAGACGGCTTCCCAAGCACCAATACCGCCATCCTCCATAAATTCTGAGGAAGGAGAAACCCCCTTGAAAGCACCCAGTGTCTGGTCGTAGCTGCGGCTTTCGCCTGTAAGGACATACCCAGCTTGAACGTAGTATCCGTCAAGGTTACCACCTTCGGAAGCATCCACGTCAGCCTCAACCCATTCCGATTGAAGAGAAAATGGTCCAAGCTTTAATGCTCCCTCAAGGCTAAGTACTTTTGTGTTGTCCACGTCCGAAACCTCGTGCTTCCAGTTTGATGCAAGTGAATGATCGCTGCTTAACTTGTATGTTGCTGTGTCATCGCCTCGATAACTGTAACCGATGGCCAGATGCATTAGGCACGAGGCATCCTCGCTCAAGTAAGGAAGTCCACTTAATCTTGCCGTTGCGGCATACCCGTCACCCCTATAGTTTCCATAGGAATCGTCAGCGCCTCGGAACAGGCCAGTTGCAACTGAAACACGCGAATTCACAAAATTGTCATAAGCCATGATGCCAGCACTTCGGCTTGGAACCAGACGATTTACATTTGCCCGCTCAATTGTGGAATTGCTGTTGCTACTATTCAATTCCTCAAGGCTAAGAGGCTCCTTGAATTGACCGACTCGTAGATTACCTAAGACCGGGATATCCTTGATTCCGAAATAAATATCCTTGAAATCAGCATCACCGCCGGCAAAATCATACTGCATTTTAAAATCATACCTCTCCCGAATCAGCCCGGAAACATAGATACGGGAACGGCGAAACTCGTCACCGTCTTCCAGCAATTTTCCGCCAAACTCATCATCGCTGAAGAAGGCATTCTGCCAATGAATGCGACCTCCGAATTTTAGCTTATTGTTACCGTCAGCGGATTCCAGGCGAAGGGTGTCCTTCCAAGTGACCTTGATGTCATTGCCTTCTGCCACAGTTGTCACAACTATGGAAGCAGTCATAATAATAGCTATTGCTGTCTTGCTTTTGCACTTTGATAGTAACGATTTCATTGTATTAATAATTCTGCTTTCTTCGCATTCAACAGGATTGTTTTTTCTTTATACTTTTTTAGTGTTGCTGAAATACTACAAACGAATTTAATAAATTAAGTTAAAACACCAAGTAAAGCTTTTTAATGTTACGATTACGTTTTACAAGAGGCCAGTGCATATTGAAGCGCCTCTCACCTCTGTATGCGCAGTATGTTACAAATTTGCTACACTGTAAACTTGTAGTAGACAAGGCCAAAACATGAGTCATTTTCCCCTCAAAGCAGGGGATGCTTTTAATCTAATGAGCGAGCAGACACATTTGGAGGCCACGCTTCAACGAGACATTGACACGATCCGCTCAAAGGTGGAACGAATGGCCGGTTTGGCCGAATCCGCCCTGAGTGACAGCGTAATGTGCTTTTGGTCGAGGGGAGCCTCCATGATGACACCCCTTCAAAGTACCATTAACCAGTACAGTAATATTATTACCCGGCATCTGAGCCCTTAATACTGATGAAGGAACGAGTTCTGACAATTGTAAAGATCCTGGCCGTTGCGTCCTGCCTCTACCTGTTTCTCGTCGGGATCGGAGGCATGGGGTATTCCTTCAAGTTGTTTGGCAAGGAGTTTTCCCAGAAAATTCTGGAAGCGACATCTTCACCATTGGTAGGCTTATTCATTGGTGTTCTGGCCACGACCATCGTTCAAAGCTCATCAACCACAACCAGTATAGTTATTGGCATGGTAGCCGCAGAGGCCATAGGCGTTCGCAGCGCCATCTTCATGGTCATGGGCGCCAACATCGGTACGACTGTCACTGCCAAACTCGTTTCGCTTGGCCACATCACGCGAAAGGCCGAGTTCCGACGAGCGTTTGCCGCTTCATCCGTTCACGATACGTTCAACCTTACGACTGTCGCACTGGTTTATCCGCTCGAGTATTACTTCCGCATTATTGAGACAACAGCCACTTGGATGGGTGGCATCTTCGTCGAAGTCACCGGAATCACGAAACCGGAGAACTACCTTAAAAAAATCACCAAGCCTGCAGTCGAAGGTCTATCAGACCTTTTCAACAATATTCCGTGGCTTGTCCTGCTGGTGTCTGTCATCATCACCTTCTTCATGCTCTGGGGTATCGTTAAACTTCTTCAGAGTTTGGTGCTAAAAAAACTTGAATCATTTTTTGATACCTATGTTTTCCGAAACTTAGCCATGTCGTTCATTGTTGGTTTAGTGCTGACCGTTATGGTTCAAAGCAGTTCCATCACCACATCGTTAATTGTACCCCTCGCTGGGGCTGGCGTGCTTAGGTTACAACAAATATTCCCTTTCACTGTGGGCGCAAATATCGGAACCACCATCACTGGTCTGCTCGCCGCCCTCGCGGTGGCGGGCCAACCCGACATTGAACCCACACTCGTCCTCGCGGGCGCTACCGTCGCCTTCGCACATTTCCTCTTCAACTCAACAGGGGCAATAATATTTCTGCCATTCAAGAAAATGCGTGAGATACCAGTTCATGTCGCAGAATGGTTGGCGGAAGTGTGCCTTAAGAACCGCATCATTCCCATCGTATTCATTGTTCTCGTTTTTTACCTTATCCCTCTCGCGTTCACATGGAACTCGATTGCAAAAGTATTCGGAAATGACTAGTATACACGGGCAAAACGACTAACTGGCTTATGTGGAAAGAACTCATTCAACTATTCAAGAAAGACAACCTGTTCGAGCAGGCCTATCAGGAAGCTGCCGGGATGCTCGACACCGATGCCGCGATGTATGACGCCTCCGTAGAGGCGCTGCGCCGCTCGGATACCGCCGAGGTGAAATTCGACATTTACGACGCCGACAAAGGGGTGAACCGCAGTGAGCGCGGGGTCCGCAAAAAAGTGATGACTCACCTTGTGGTCTCAGGTGGAACCAATCTCGCTTCGGGTCTGAGCCTGGTGAGTGTCGTGATTGATATTGAGAGGATTGGTGACTACACAAAGAACATTTACGACCTCGCCGTTCACCACCCCCTGCGCCTCGAGGGAGGCCCCGTTGAGGAAAACCTACAAAAGGTAGAAGCCCTGGTGAGCTCGGATTTCAAAAGCATGATCGAGGTATTCAAGGATCGGGACGAGGACAAAGCCCGGCTCATCATGAACAACTACAAGGATGGCTTGTCCGACGCCTGCGAGGAGATTTCCAATTCAATCCTGACCGGAACTGTCACCGAGCTAAACAGCTCAGACGCGACCGCCGTCTCGCTGTATGCCCGTTTCCTAAAACGTATCGCCAGCCATTCTCGAAACATTGTCACCAGTGTCGTCAATCCGTTTCACCGCATTGGTTATCGGGAAAAATAACGCCAACCCGACCATGCGGCCAACGAGCCAATACGCAGCCGAAGCCATCGGCACGTTCATTCTGGTTTTCGCCGGGACTGGGGCGGTTGTCTTCGGCGATATTACCGACGGACAAGTCACCCCGCTCGGAATTGGATTGGTGTTTGGACTGGTGGTCATGGCGTTGATATACACCTTGGGAGACGTGTCCGGCGCACACATTAACCCTGCCGTCACGATAGCATTCTGGGCAGCCGGAAAATTCCCCGGCAGACAAGTGGCACCCTACATCGTCAGCCAGTGCGCCGGGGCGACCATGGCCAGTGCTGTTCTTCGGGCACTGTTTGGCCTGCACAAAAACATGGGGGCTACTCTTCCGATAGAGGGCTTGGTTTACCAATGCCTCATCCTCGAAACCATCCTAACCTTCATCCTGATGTTCGTGATTCTTAATATTGCCACCGGTTCAAGTGAACAAGTGACTATCGCTGGCATTGTGATTGGCGGCGTCATCGCACTCGAGGCCACCTTCGCTGGCCCCATCTCCGGGGCATCGATGAACCCAGCGCGATCACTTGGCCCGGCGCTGGTGAGTTGGAACTTCTCGTCGCTTTGGATTTACCTGCTCGCCCCCACGCTTGGTGCTCTTCTCGCCGTGCCAGCCTGGCGGGGGGTGCGCTTGGCCAAGCGCGTCCACTGACGGAACAGGAACCCGCGATGGAGACTCAAGCCAAGCCAACCATCTTAATCCTCTGCACCGGCAACTCCTGTCGCTCCCACATGGCCGAAGGCATCCTCCGCGACGTCGCCGGCGATTTGCTCGATGTCCAAAGCGCCGGTTCCGTCCATCCCCTCGCCATCCGCGCCTTGGCCGACATCGGCATCGATATTTCCGCAAACACGTCCAAGCACATGAACGAGTTTCTCGAGCGCGACATCGAGACTGTCATCACCGTTTGCGACAACGCCGACCATGCCTGCCCCACCTACCAAGGCCAAGCGAACCGCCATCACTGGCCATTCCCCGACCCGGCAAAGGTCAAGGGGAGCGAGGCGGAAATTTGGAACGCCTTCGAGCAGGTGCGCGACGACATCCGCCGCGTGTTCACCGACTACGGCCAAGCCCGAATGAAGGCAGGCCAAGCGCTGCGCTAAATAATCGACGATCAGCGGCACAAGCATTAGACTCCCCTGTATGTCAAATGCCTCGTGCAACGTCCTCCTCGTCGTCGGCAGCCTCCACGAAAACTCCA
>JABGZB010000043.1 GCA_018674955.1 Verrucomicrobiota bacterium
TGGACATCTCGAGAAACACGATGTGCGTGCCGCTGTTGATTTTGCACGGCATGAACATCCGAACGAACGGATTGGGGTAATAGGTGTGTCGCTTGGTGGGGCTGCGGCCGTGTTGGCATCACCCTTGGATATTGACGCTCTCGCGATCGAATCGGTATATCCCAACATAACGGATGCCATACACAATCGTGTCGCTATCAAACTCGGCCCATTCTCATCGATACCTGCATCACTCTTGCTAATTCAACTGAAACCACGCCTAGGTATTTCACCGTCAGAGTTGTGCCCAATAGACTACATGCCCCACGTTGATTGCCCTGTTTATATCTCCTCGGGAACCGCGGACCGTCATACTACCTCGACAGAGAGTCGAGAGATGTTTGCCGCTGCAGAGGAACCAAAAGATCTCTGGCTGGTAAATGACGCAGGACATGTAGACCTATTTCGTAGAGACCCGATAGAATACACTAAACGAATTGTCGGATTCTTTGCCCACCACTTGCGCCCACGTGGGGGATTTACCAGCGAACCAACAAATGACCTCTAGCGAAAATTGGCTGAATCTCTCGCTTCGCTTGGTAACATCAACTCCGAGATTATGCCTTACTCTGTAACATATCCAACAACGTTCGTTGAATCGCTTTATTAACTCACTGAAAAATTGTGAGATTCATTGAGAAAAGGGAGAGACGATGGGATTTGCACCATCTGAGACCCTTAAACATTGAAGTTTAGAGTATGAAGAGGGTTCGATTCCCTTCACCCGCTCCACCTTCTCTCTTTCTTCACTCCGGGAATTCTTCTTTTATGAGTGGAATAATTGCGGCTGCGCCTTCGGGTTCTGAGCCGTACTTCCATCGTTTTTGCCGGAAGTTGCAACCGAACATGCCCCAACCATCCCTTCCTCGGGCAAAGATATCCGACCAACCGTGAGGGGCATCAGAGATCAATATATTGCCGTACCCAACATCCCTAAGAATCCAGTTTTTTTCCGGATCCGGCGGCTTGGTGTTTTTGAGAAAGGCACGCAACATCAAGGAGAGGTCCTCGACCTCCAAATATTCAAACGCGTAGAGAATATGTTCACAGCAACGGCTGAAATGTCCCTCCGGCAATGTGTTTCGCCTGAATTTCCAATCTGAGCAGTCGCATGTCAACGCCTTGAGATCGACTCGATGGCTGCTTCCCGGGTAGGAAGCCGAAGGAACCTCCATTCGGACATCAGGTCCGTTGATGCGGGCAAGCTCTCCTGAGTCGGTGCTCGCAGCAAATCCGCTTGTCAGGTCGGCCCCGGCAGGTGCCTCTGTTTTTTCCATCGGCGCGACGCGGCGCCTCCATTCCCGCCGGGTCTCGACGATGAGACGCTCCATTAGGGCAAGCTCGTGGTTGTCGATGACTCCGTCCGCCCATACTTCCCGCAACGGCTCGACGAACTGGTTGCCGGGCCAGTGTTTGCCTGCCTCGGGATTCGCGTTGAGGAATTCCGCCAGATCGTAGAGTTCCTCCACACTCACTTCCTCGTCATGAAGGATTTTCTCGCAAAGGGCTATCAGGGGCTTAACGTCGTATACTGAACTTGTGCTCGATTGGCCGGCTGTGAATTTGGTTTTGCAGACGGGACACTCAACGGACTGACCCAAAAACTCGTCCGGTATCTCCAGGCTTTGATTGCAATTTGTGCACGGTAATTTCATTTTGGAGTGGGCGTTAAAAACACCCACTCCCCACAAACAGCGGCGGACTCGAAGCCGTCTGCCAAGAGGAGTGGGCTGCCTTATATTCGGGATCTACTCCGGCTGCGCCTTGGGCGCGGGGGCTGCCGCTTTCGGGGCTGGTTTCTCGCCTTTGATGTTGCCCAGATAATCCGGCAATTCCACCCCGGCCATGCCAGCCACCTCGTGCAGTGGCGGCAGACTCTTGATCATATTGCTCATGAAGTTGGACGTTGAGGAACCACTTTCACCGTTGCCGGAGTCCCACACGGTGACCTTGTCGATCTTGATGTTCTTGATCGCCTCGGTCTGCAGCGTGACAATTTCCTCGATCTTCTCGGTCATGAGGAAGGTGGCACCGGAACGAGCGTCGCCACCACAGCCTTCAACCAAGCTCCGGTAACCCTCGGCCTTGGAATCGAGCACCTGCCGGACACCCTTCGCCTCGGCTTCGTACTTGGAAAGGATTGCGTCGGCTACACCCTGGGCTTCCTGACGGGTCTTCTCCGCCTCGGCTCCGGCAGCAATCTCGATCTTCTGGCGATCAATTTGTTCACGCACAACCTCCGCAGCAGTAAGCCGTTCCTTCTCAGCCTTGGCTTGAGCCTGCTGGATGGCTACCTCGGCCTCACGGTCGGCCACTTCACCACGCTGCGTAGCCTCGGCCCGCACAACAGCCAACGACGCGTTTGCGTCAGCAATCTTGGCTTGGGATTGGTTCTCACCGGCGACCGCGTCAGATTCTTTTTCCTTCACAAAAATACGTTCGTCAGCCTCCGCCGCCTTCGCACCTTTTGTGCCTTCGGCTTTTGAATTTGCCTCCGCCACTGTCGCGCGGGCCTCGTCACCGGCAACGGAAGCGCGTCGATTGGCCTCAATGGTCTTCTGTTTCTTGATCGCTTCAGCCTGTGCGTCGGCCACTTGAATATCACGCTCACGGGATGCCTCAGCGATGCCGATGTCCTTGGCCTGGTTTTCCCTGGCCACACCCACCTGCGACTCGCGATCCTGTGCGGCGATGGAGATTTCCGCCTCCTTGCGGGCGCGGGCGGTGGCTTCCTCCGAGAGGTTCTGGATGTAGTTGGCCTCGTCGGTGACATCACGGATGTTCACATTGATGAGGTTCAGACCCACTGTCCTCAGTTCCTTGCCAACCAACTCTCTGATGTTTTTCTCGAAAGTTTCGCGATCCTTGTTGATCTCCTCGATCTCCATCTGAGCGACCACGAGGCGCAACTGGCCGAAAATGATTTCACTAGCCAGTTCCTCAATATCAGCTTGGGTTATACCCAGAAGACGCACAGCAGCAGTGTTCATCATCGCGGGATCCGTATCCAGCGCCACGGTGAAGGTGCTGGGCACGTTGACGCGGATGTTGTTGGCCGCCAGCGCGCCGCGCAAGTCCACCTTCAACTGTAAGGGCTCAAGCGACATGAACTGGTAAGATTGAATGATCGGCCAGATGAAAGCACCACCACCGTGCAGTGTCTTGGCAGACTTCTCACCTCTGATTTTGCCGTAGACGACGAGGATCTTGTTGGAGGGGCATTTCTTGTACCGGGAGGCCCAGTAGGCGGCGGTACCCAGTAATACAATGATTCCCGCGACGGCGGCGATGAGAAGTAAGGACTCGCCGATGCCTCCCGACGGTTGGGCAAGGGTATAGCTATTGAGGTCTGCCATGCTTTCGCCGTTTAGCTGGAGCAGTCCATTCAAGTGTGTTAGTATGTTCATTTGGTTCCTTTCTGTTTTATGTTGTTAGTTTGGTTACCTTTAGCAAACTGCCTGAAATGACTTCCTTCACTTCGATTAGGTCCCCGGTCTTCAGGCCTGCCGGTTCGTCGGTCACGGCGTCGTAACGCCGCTCCCGCTCGTCTATGAAAATGGTGACAGCTCCCGACTCCCCGGGCAGAATCTCCGCGTACACCGAGCCTTTGGCTCCCACGGTCTGGTCCACAGTGATGTTGCCACTCGATTCCAGATTGCGCATGGCCATGATTATTCTGCTTACGGCCAGAAACATCACGCCACCTGCCCCGATCCCGCCCATGGACGACACCAAGACGCCGAAGCCCTGACTGTCCAAATATAAACCGACGAGACCGAAAAGGGTAAAAAAACCGCTGATCCCATGCAGGGATACATGCCCGGAACCATCCGTCAACGCATCGAGATCGAACTCTATCCCTATAAACATCAGCGCCATTATGATCAGAAAAAGCCCCCCCCCCACAAGTGCGCAAATGCCATACACGAACGGCAGACCGGTCAGCGAGGTGGCATATTTCACGACACCACCCCAGAAACCTATGTCTGCAAGGATTGTGCTCATTTTTTTATGCGGCAAAGCGTGTCACGAATCCATAACCATGACAACCTTTTTTTGGCAAATAATTTCCTTAACTGTAATGACACCCCGTCACGACATCCAAAAACTTGACGCGCGGGCAGTTTCACACCGAAACTGCCTGCACAAGAGGCCTCCCTCACCACAAGCCAAGCAGGCGGATGCCACCCCGTCGATCACCCTAAAATGATTCCATTTCTAAAAAGCAGCGTTGCGCTGTGTTGTGTCACGGCATGTGCCGCCGCCCTGTCCGCCGCCGAGTTGCCCAAACCGCGCAAGGTCATCGTGAAGCCAGCCTCCACCGAAGGGGCGTTGGCGATGAAGCGCTTCAATCTCGCTGACGGCCTCTCAATCAGCCTCACCGCCGCCGAGCCGCTGCTGGCCAACCCA
>JABGZB010000044.1 GCA_018674955.1 Verrucomicrobiota bacterium
ATTGTTTTATCGACCGCTCGTACGAGCAATGACGCCTTAGCAATCTCAACAGTCACTATTTCAGGCTTGGCAGGCATGAATTGTTCGTTTCCCATCTGAACGGCAAAAACACGCACCATCCCAGCTCCTTTTATGGTTATTTTACCCTTTTTATCGATCGAAGCCGGGCCATTCACAAAAATCGAGAATGGCAACTTTGAACTAGCCTTGGCCGTCACGACGAACGGTTTGTCACCGTATTTCTTCGAGGGAAATCGGCTGATTTTTACAGTTTGAGCCTCCTTGGCTGCAAGCACCGGCAACCCGGCATACAGACAGAGAAACCCGGCCAGACATATTACGGATAACCGCATCGTATCTGTCCCCATCAAGATACCGAGCTTACTCCTCGCCTTCAACTGTGTGGATAACTATCGGAGAGGTCCGGCTTTGGCAAGCATTTTTTAAAAAAATTTATTCTGCCTTGACTACGATCATCGTCAGGTCATCCACCTGTTCAGTGTTACCCGAGAATTCTTTCAATGTTTCAAAAACCGACTCGACGATTTTCGCGGCCTTCGACTGCCGGTTTCGGTGTACCGTCTCCAAGATGCGATCGACGCCGAACAACTCCCCTTCTGGGTTGGCAGCTTCCTCAAGCCCATCGGTCAGGAGCACCAACACGTCCCCCTTGACCAAGCGAAGCGGCTTGGACACGGTGTACTCCGCGTCTCGCATGACTCCCAGCGGCATCCCGGTTCTCCTGAGCTCACTCTTCACCGCGCCGTCGGAGCCCAGAATGAACGCGGGCGAGTGGCCTGCGCTGGCATGGACGAGCGTTCCTTTTTCAGGATCAAGCTTGGCCAAGAGCATGGTGACAAATCGCTCCTCGCCAACATCCTCCCCCACCATCGTGTTCGCCCGGGTGAGGATCAGTGACAGATCGTTGCGGTTCCGGGTGAGGATGCGCAAGTACGCACGGGTTTCCGCCATGAGCATGGCCGGGCCGATACCGTGCCCGCTCACATCGCCGATCGCCAATGCCAGTTGACTGTCCGAGATTGAGAGGTAGTCAAAGTAATCGCCACCCGTCGCCGCAGCCGGCCTGGATGCACCGGCAATGTCAAACCCGTCCAACTGCGGAGCCTTCCGGGGAAACAAGTGTTGCTGGATTTCTCTGGCCACCCGGAACTGCTCCTCGGACTCGTGCATCGCCGCCTGCTCCTTCAACCGCTCGGTGATGTCGCGCGCGTTGATCACCACCCCGGCAATCGCCTCGTCGGCCAACAGGTTGCTTGCCGTGATATCCATCACCCGCTCACTCCCGTCCGCCGCGGTGAACCTGCCCTTGATTGCAAATTGTTTCCCGTCCTGGCCAACTCCCTGGCCAAACTCCGACCTCAACCGCTCCCGCTCTCCCTCATGCGCCAGCCCAAACCAGTCACTGCCAGTCAGCGCCTCGGCACTCATGCCTAGCACCCGCTCGCAGGCCGGGCTCACAAATTGAATCGTGCCCTTGCAATCCAGCACCGCAATGATGTCCGTGGTGCTCTCGATCAGCGAACGATGTCTCAACTCGCTCGCTCGCAAATCCTTGACCGTCTGCCGCCGCGAAGCCCGCACCGCCGCCTCGCGCAACTCCCGTTCCACCGCCGGAACCAACCGCGCCAAGTTTCCCTTCATCAGGTAATCGTGCGCACCGGACTTCATCGCAGCCACGGCGGTGTCCTCGCCGATGCCGCCGGAGACGATGATGAACGGGATGTCGAGTTGCG
Organism: Verrucomicrobiota bacterium; assembly: GCA_018674955.1. Classification (GTDB taxonomy): domain Bacteria; phylum Verrucomicrobiota; class Verrucomicrobiia; order Limisphaerales; family UBA1096; genus UBA1096. Next base: position 1,755 of record JABGZB010000044.1, read on the forward strand.
ATTCCTGCAACACCTCGAGCGCCCTTGGCGCGCTGAAGTCGGGCAGGTTGTAGTCGGCAAGTATCACCTCCCATTGCGCTTGGCGAAGGGCGGTTCGCATTCCGTCCTCTGTTTCCACCCGCTCGAACTCCGGCTCGAACCCCCCCGCCCGCAGCAGGCCGATCAGCATGCGCGCGTCGAACTCCGAGTCCTCCACCACCAGCACTCGTAATGCACGCTTCCCGTCGCTGGAGGGGGTGGGTTGGGCCGTCGTCTCGCTCATAGTCCGCTTCGCTTGGCCAAGCTAAACCGCCGGGCAACCTTTGCGAAGCCTTGTTTGCAGCACGGCGTGTTTTGGTTGACAACGCTTGGCCAAGCCGATAGCAACTCCGCCGAAGACACGCATCGATTTCATGAAACGCGCCACCATTTTTCCCGTCCTGTTTTCGCTCGCATTGGCCAACGCTGAAACGTTCACCCTCGACACACGCGACCGCGTCAGGGACGCCGACGGCGACTGGGCCGTGCGACAACAAAAAGTTCTTTGGGACGCCAAGGCGACGGCGGTGATCGTCTGCGACATGTGGGATCTGCATCACTGCAAAAACGCCGTCGGCCGCGTCGGCGAAATGGCGCCGCGCATGAATCAACTTCTCAACACCGCACGGGCCAGGGGTGCGCTGATCATTCACGCGCCGTCGTCGTGCATGGATTTTTACAAAAACCACCCCGCCCGCAAACGTGCCCAAGCCGCGCCCACCGCCGCCGTGCAACCCAAGGCCATCGAGAGTTGGTGCCACTGGATTGACACGGTGGAGGAAAACCAAGGCTACCCCATCGACCACTCCGATGGCGGCGAGGACGACGACGCAGCCGAGCACGCCGCTTGGGCCAAGCGCTTGGCCACGCTCGGCCGCAACCCGCGTAGCCCGTGGAAGCGGCAGGTGGACTTGATCGAGATCGACGCCAAACGCGACGTGATCAGCGACAACGGCATCGAGATTTGGAATCTGCTTGAGGCGCGCGGCGTTCGCAACGTGCTACTTGTCGGCGTGCACACGAACATGTGCGTGCTCGGCCGGCCGTTCGGCCTGCGCAACATGGCGCGTAACGGCAAAAACGTTTTGCTCGTCCGCGACCTCACCGACTCGATGTACAACCCAGCAAGCTGGCCGTATGTGAATCACTTTCGCGGCACATCGCTGGTCGTCGAGCACATCGAGCACCGCGTTTGCCCGACGACCACCAGCGACCAGTTACTCGGCGGCGAGCCGTTCCGCTTCAAGGGTGACACGCCGCCACACGTCGTGTTCATGATCGGCGAGAGTGAATACAATACAGCCTCAATCCTACCGATGTTTGCGAAAAAACAGCTCGAGTACCGAGGCATCCGCTGCACGTTCGTGCACGTGAGCGAAAACGATCCGAACGACTTCGCGGGCCTCGATGCGCTGAAAAATGCCGACCTGCTTTTCCTGAGCGTCCGCCGCCGCACGCCGCCAAAGGCGCAGCTCGGCCTCGTCCGCGCGCACTTGGCCAAGGGTAAACCGCTCGTCGGCATCCGCACCGCCAGCCATGCGTTCGACCGTGAACCGCCCAGCGAACACCACGCGCGCTGGGCCAAGTTCGACGACGAAATCCTCGGCGTCGACTACCGCAACCATTACGGTAATCGGCCGCCGAAAGATCCCGCCACCATGATTCAAGCCACGGCAGCGGGAGCCAAGCATCCCATCCTCACCGGTATTCCGCACAATGCCTTCGAGGCCAAGTCGCACCTCTACAAAAACAAGCCGGTCGCCTCCACCGTTTCGGTGCTGATGGCTGGCACTCTCGCGGGACGGGACGATATCAGCGAACCGGTGGCGTGGACGAATGAGGTCAACGACGGTCGCGTCTTTTACACGTCGCTCGGCGGCGTGGGTGACTTCGGGTTGCCGGCGTTTCAGCGACTGCTGCTCAACGGCGTCCTCTGGGCGCTCGGCGAACCGGTGCCGCCAGCGGACCCGCGAGTCGTCATGAGAAAATAATCCGGGCCATGGCCAACGAGATCGAACCCATCCAGCCGCAGGAATCGAAAGTGTCCCACGCCATTGAAGCGCGGAACCGCGAGTTGTCGATGAGACTGCGAACGGTGAAAAGCTACGGAGTCGGCAATTCCGAGATTAGCCAAATACTTGGCCTTGGCCGGTTGCCCCGCCAGAACATCATCATCGAGGAGGCGCAGCGGGTTGTTGCGGAGTATTCCGCCTTCCCCCCCGAGTGGGCGAAGCCGTAACGCGCTTGGCCAAGTCAGCTATGGCGCGGGCGGGGCGAGCACTTCCTCGCGGGTGATTTTTGATGACGGCGTGGCGTCGGCCGCCAAGTCGCCCAAGGCATACTGCAGCCCGTCGAGGTAATGCTGCAATACCGCCGGGCTCCAGTAGGTGGACGCGTTGTGGCCGAGGTTCGTGTAAAACACACGGCCGCCCTCGAACGTGCGAATCCATGACACCGGCACGGTGCGACCGCCCTCAGTATATTGTTTCTTCAACCCCTCGTTGCGGTTGAGCGGCTTCATCGTGTGCCCCTTGTTCAGATCGAGGCTCACCAGCACGCGAAGCTTGTCGCCGCCGACATACGTCTCCGGCTTGTACTGGTAAATCTCGTCCTTGTGCCAGAATCCCACGCCCTTGAACGCTTGGTTAAGAATGTGCTTCGGGTCGTCAAGCTTGAACGACCACGTGCCACCCCCACCCCACGGGTGTCCGTTGAACTGGCCGCCGATCATCCGTGCGCCGACTTTCCACTTGTAAAAATTATCACTCGCCGCGTGGATGCCGGCGACGCCTTTCCCTTGGCTCATGAAGCCGAGGATCGCGTTGCGCTGGTCGTCATTCTCGAGCGCCAGGCTCGTGGTGTTGTTAAACAGGATCACGTCATATTTTTTGAGGTTGGCCTTGTTGAACACCGAGTACTCGTCCGCCAAGTCGGCGGTGAACGCGCCGGTCTTCCTGCCCAACTCCTGCATGGCGAAGTTCCCCGCAACGATCGAGCCGTGCACAAACGTCTCGCACCGATAAAACACAAGGATGCGCCGCGCCTTTTTCGGCTTGGCCGTGGCCTTGGCCGGCAGTGCTGCCAGTACCTTGGCCTTTGTGTCGTCGGTCAGCGGCTTGAGGCTTTTTTTTCCATTCTCCCACGCGGCTTGGCCAAGCGGAGCGGCGGCCAAGCCAAGGGCCAGTAATGTAAGCGTGAATCTTTTCATTGGTACAAAAAGTGAACGGGCCGGAAGCTACGCCAAGTCCGGGGGAATGTGTAGCCTTTTTTACTGGCTCACGCGGCCACTGCATCGATCACACGTCGGCGAGACATACGCCGGGAGGGAAAAGCCCACGCCCTCGAGATCGGGGTCGAAGCACTGTGCAAACAGCGCCGCCAATATGTGATGCGCCGCGGCCAACGTCTGCGCCTCGCTTGGCGGCTCGATCACTGCCATCCTATCCTGCACATCCATCCGTAAACCACGCGGGAACTTGGCCAAGGTCTCTTGCAATTCCTCCTCACTGGCCGACTTGAATAGCACCGCCAGTGATCGGACGTGAATGTGGTTGAGGTAACGCCGCGTGAACTCCGAGACCATCCCCGGCGACATCGACGCGATGAACGCCATCCGGTTGACGCCCTGCACAAGTGTATCGAAGAGGCCGGTGCCACCGCACTCGGGACACGTGGCCAAGCCTTGCAGATTCTCCAGCGCGATGGTGGCCCGTTTGCAGACCGGACACATCCCCACGACAGACAAGCGGGCCGCCGGCAGTTTCAGTTTCACATCACCGCGAATCTGCATGACCCACGCCGGGCGGACGGTCCGATCGATCGCCTCCCGCCGTTCCGTATCCGTCGCCGTCGCCCTGATATCGTCATCGAGCCGGTCGCGGTTGTAGCTCGACAGGTTTTCGCGGACGTGCTCGCGGACGGACAACGGGGCCTGCTGCAAAAACAGCCCCGGCGCCCCCTCACGCATCAACTCCACCAGCACCTCCTGCAGTTTCAAGTCGTCCAGCTCGACGAAGATTTCAAACGACAGAATCTCCTCCCGGATCAAGTCTGCCAAGTCGGTGCAGGCGCAGTGGGGGCATCGCGGATAATTTTCCTGTAGTTGATTTGATGTATAGGTGGGCATGACTTGAGGTTCCCGCGCTTGCTCGGCCGGAGGCTAACCCAGCCCAACCGCCGAGCCAAGTCGGAGCAACTTACGGGCCACGCTTGCCGGGCGGCGGCTGGGCAGGCTCACCGTCATCTCCAGCTTCCAGCAACTCGTCAATAACCTGAAACGGCAACTGGAACGGCACCATCAACACCTTGGGGATGTGTTTCATCTCCAGCTTCGGATTACTTAGCGTGCCGCTCACTTCAAACTTCAACATCCGCTCGATCGGCGACAGCGCGAGGTTGAACAACGGCCCAAGCACCGGCCCTATAATCCACGTGTCACGAAGCGCCTCCGCCACCACACCGGCATTGTGGATCCGCCCGTCAAAATCCACCTTCCCTTTGTACTGCAGCCGGACCAACGCCGACTTGAGCTCAAGGTTCCTGGTCCCGACGACACCATCGGTGATGGTGAAATCCGCCGTACCCTCCGAAAATGTGCTCGCCCCCAACCCCGGCGCCAGGCGATCCAGCACCGGCGCGAAGATGCCGATCAGCGGAAGATCCCACAAGTAACCCTCCTTCACCGCCACGCTGGCCGACCCATTCCAACTCTTCCAATCCCTGGAGTTGGCGGTGATGTCCAGCACTCCGTCCAAGCGGCCCCTCAACTTGGATTTTTTTTCCATGATGTCAGACATCAATCCGGTCAGTTCTGTTTGTTTTGTCTCGAGATGAAACGCCAAGTTCGCCGAGCGATCGTCGTTAAACCGGGACACAAGATTCCCGTGCAACTCGCCGCCATAGAACTCGGCGACAATGTTGGTGAGCGTCACCGTCTGTCCGCGCCAAAAAATCTCGCCATCGATGTCCCGCGAATTGAACTTGCTGAAACGAAACGCACCGCCGTCGATCTCGAAATGCAACTCCGCCGGGTTGCGCCCCGGGCCGGTCTGCACCCAGCCGTTCACGCGCGCCAGCGGCGGCTCGAGAAACTGATATGCCTCCAGCGAGCGGGCCGTTTTCGGGCCAATCGCCTTCGCCACAGCCGTCGGCTCGAGCCGACCGACCGCGTTGGTCAGGTACAGCCGCTTCGTGCGCGTGTCAAAGCCAAGCGCATCCACCGTGGCGTCGCCCTCGGGCCGGCGCACCACGGCGTTGGTCATGTTGAGGAAACCGCTGGCGAACGAAACCCCGGCGGTGAAGCCATCGACCTGCTGTGCCCGGAAGGTGAAATTCGTCGCCGCTACCGAGGCGCGGAAAACGGTTCGCTCACGCTCGCGCCAGCGCCCCCAAACCTGCCCCTCGATCACCGGCGGTGTCTCGAATGAAAAAAAGTCGAACCCCTTTTTCTGCTTCTCCTCCTCGAGCGCCGGGGTGATCGCGCGCGGATCGATGCTGCTGCGAAAGTCGAAACGGAAATCCTGCGTCTCCGTGTGCGAGCGCAATGCAAAACGCACCTCCCCCTCCGGCCGCTTGGCCACGAGGTTCGGCAAACTCCACGTGAGGTCCGCGTACTCCAAGTCGCTGCGCACCGACTCGACCTCAATCCCGCGAAAGCTCACAGGCCCCGAGGTCACTTGGGCGTTCAAGCGCATCGTCGGCCGCACCTCGGCGCGCCAATCCGGCTTCGCGTTGGTCCACTCCGGCAACGTCGCGCGCACCGTGCCGGTGACCACCGGTGCCTCACTCCACTCGTATTGCTTGAGCCAGCGCTGCGCCTTGGGCGTGAGCAGGTCGAACACATTATGCAGGCTGAAATTGACCAGACTGCTCGCTGTGGCCAGACGGGTGGCGACGTTTAATCCCGCCGAACCGCTCACGGCGCCGTCGTACAGCTTGGCGTCGAGTCGGCTGATCGCCAAGCGCGGTGCCCGCCAGTCGCCCGCCAGCGACACCTCACGAATCGCCAGTCCCTTCTCGCCGGTGATGCCCTTGGCCAAGCCGCTGAAATCAGCCACGTACGGCGCAAGCTTGGCCCAGTACGCCCAGCTCTCATCCGTCTCCGGCGGCGATCCGGCCTTGGCCAAACTGCCGCTCAACTCGACCGACTCGACCGCCGCCTTGGCCGCGCTCACTTGGCCAAGCGCCAACTTGAAACCGACGCGCTCGGGAACGACGTTGGTCGCCGACTGCGGTGCTGTCACGGCAACTGTCGCCGAGCCGATTTTCGCCGCCGCCGTCGCCAAGCCGGAAATGCGAATCGAACCGACGATGCCGTCCGGCGTGCCAAGGTTCAACTCGATCGCCAACGCCTCGAGCGACCCCTCCGGCATCGATGCTCCGCTGGCCAGCAACGCGGCGCGGCCCTTCATTTCTCCGGGGCGCTCCGCGTCACCATCAAGTTGCAGATGCAAGCTTGGTTTACTGCGAAAACTCACGGCGTCACGCTGCTTCGCCAAGCTAGCCAGGCCCATTTTGAATGGCCTGAGTTTTTCCGAGAGCGGCTTAGGCTTGGACTTGGGCTCGGGCTTTCGGGGGGCGCGCAGCGCCATCGCGTTGGCCAAGCTCAAGCCGACATCCACTGAGACGCCCAGCACGTCCCCTTTCAAATATTTTGCGGTCAGCGTGCCGGTGTCGGCCAAGCGCAATTCGCCCTCCGGAAAAGTCACCTTTATCGGCAGGAGATTGGTACCGACATCGGTGAGTTGCGCATCGAATTGAAACCCAGTAAGAGACAGCTCGCGGACGGCGGCACGGCCCGAGAGGAGCGCGCCGTAATCGGGACGGACAACACTGTTGCCTACGGTGAGCGCGACGCTGCCGGCGGCGTCCGACTGGCCAAGCCGCAGTTGGCCGGCACGCCACGCGCCGTCCCAGTCCATCCGCAGCCAGTCGAAATCCAGCTGGACACCGCGCTGGGTCAGGCGCGATTGCAGGTGCCGCTTGGCAAAGTCCGGCAGTCCGGCTTGATTCAGGTAGAGCGCCGCGCCGGCGAGAGCGAGCAGCAGCACAACAAACATCCGCAGCAGCCAGCGCCGCTTGCGAACACGAGTCTTTGAATTGTTTGACACGGAAAACAAAAAGGTCGTACCCCGAAAAAGGTCAGACACAAAAACCGGCGGAGGATTCAAACACAGCCGAACGGCAGTATGCTGCCAGCTTGACGAGGAAGGAAGCCTTCGGGGCTGAGGGGTCTACTGAAGTTTTTGGATAGCGGCCCGGTTTTGCCTGAGCACATCGTCCACCTTGCCAAGCGCGGCCTCGAGTAACGCCACGTCGCCGGCGCTCAGCCAATGATCGGTGTACTTGACCTTGGCTCCCGCAGCCGCGGCTCCGGCAGCAGCTTCGGCTTCAGCAGCTCCAGCAGCCGGGGCGGCTCCGGCGGCCGCTGTGGTTGCTGCGACTTTTTCCATCCCGCCGGGAAATGCCTTGTCCTTGTCCAGCAACAAAAAGACGGCGCCCTTTTGATCGCGAAGGAACATCAACGGCTGCTCGGTAAGAATGACGGTGCCATTGGCCTCGCTCGCCACGGGCCAGGGCAGGGCCTGCGGGAAAGGCCGGCGAAACTCGGTGCCGGCCGGGTTGGTGCCACTCTCGGTTTTCCACTGACTGAACTTGGCCAGAGCCTGCCGGATTTGCCCCATGTCCGCGGCGGAGAACGTGCCGAATGCGGTATCAAAAATAGGCCGAGTGAACGCGAGGGAAATCTGGATCACCGGGCCGATGGTTTTTGGTTTATCCTTGGGGGATGCTTTTTTTCGCTGATCGGCAACG
>JABGZB010000368.1 GCA_018674955.1 Verrucomicrobiota bacterium
CAGCCAGGTGCTGGACGAAATTGAGGGCGGTTCGCTCCGCCGTGAGCAATGCTCGGGTCGGCCCCTGCACGCGCAGCAACGTTTGGCCAAGCCCACCGAGTTGGCCGTCGAAAATCTCGATGCCAAACTCGACGCGTTCATCAACCTCCAGAAACGCAGCCAGGGCAAGATCGACCCCGGCCATGACCAGCGGATCGCGGGCGACCATCACCGCCACCGCGAACGAGTCCCCGGGCACCAGAGCCAGGGTGGTCGCGTCGCCGCTGCCGATGTCCTCGGCAAGGGCGGCCTTGACCAGCGGCAGGTAATCGTCCGGCTTGAGCACTTCCAGCATCGGCAAAAGTCTTGGCCAAGTGAGCAACGGATTGAAGCTTAAACCGTTTTTTCTTCCCAAGCGAGAAGCGTTGCCTGAGAGTACTCGCATGCTCTCGGTTCAAAAAACTATCGCCCGACTGGCACTTGTCTGTGGGATGTTGCCGATCGCTGCTATTGGGGCGGATCACGACTCGTCGCGGTGGGAAAAGTATATCGCCCGTTTCGAGGCCGCTGACAAAAAACAGATGCCCGAGCCGGGCGGTGTCCTGTTCATCGGCAGCTCGAGTATCCGGATGTGGAAAACACTAAAACAGGATTTCGCTGGTTTTTCGGTGATCAACCGGGGTTTCGGCGGCTCGCAGATTGCCGACTCGACCCACTTCGCCGGACGCATCTTGCATCCGTACAAACCCAGGCAGATCGTCCTTTACGCTGGAGACAACGACGTCGCCGCCGGCAAATCGCCGGAGACGGTCTTTGCTGATTTTCAGAAATTCGTGAAGGCCGTGCATGCCAATCTGCCCAAAGCGCGCATCTCGTTCATCGCCATCAAGCCCAGCCTCGCCCGCTGGAAGCTCTCCAAAAAAATGGCCATGACCAACGCACTTGTGCGCGACGACTGTGCCAAGGACAAGCTGCTCGATTACATCGACATTTGGCAGCCGATGCTCGGCGACGACAGCAAGCCGAAGCCGAATTTGTTCGTTCGGGACGGCCTGCACCTCAACGCAAAGGGCTACGCGCTCTGGACTTCTCTCGTGAAGCCGCGCTTAGCCAAGCGCGAGTAGTTCGCCGTTTGGCAAGGCGGGACGCTCCTGCTATGTTGGCCGTGATGCCGATCGAGCATTCTCCAATCTCCGATTCGATGACCCCGCTGCACGACGCACAAAGCACGCGGGACACCCGAGAGCTCCCGATTGACAAGGTCGGCGTGCGCGGACTGCGCTTCCCGATCCAGGTGCGGGATCGCGCCCACGTGGTGCAGAACACCATCGCCACGGTCGGCTTGTTCGTGGATTTGCCGATGGAGTTCAAGGGCACGCACATGAGCCGGTTCATCGAGGTGCTGCACTCGCACGGCGGGATGATCCACGTCGAGAACATCCCCGACCTGCTCGCCCGGATGCAGGAGCGGCTCAAGGCCAACACCTCGCACCTTGAGATGGAGTTCCCGTACTTCATCAACAAGAAGGCCCCAGCCACCGGGCTCGAGGGGCTGATCGACTACACCGTGCGATTCGAGGCCAACGCCACAGGCGGCGGCATCGATTTTGTAATGACCGTGCGCGTGGCGGTGACGACGCTCTGCCCCTGCTCGAAGGCGATCAGCCAGTACGGCGCGCATAACCAGCGCGGCGAGGTCACGGTGGCAATTCGCTCCTCAGAGACGGTGTGGATCGAGGATTTGATCGCGCTCATTGAGCGGTCGGCAAGCAGCGAACTGTACTCGCTGCTCAAGCGTCCCGACGAAAAGGCGGTGACCGAGCGGGCGTACGAAAACCCGGTATTTGTCGAGGACCTCGTCCGCAACGTGGTGCTCCGGCTCAAGGCGCACGAGCACGTCACGTGGTACAAGGTCGAGGCCGAGAACTTCGAGAGCATTCACAACCACAACGCCTACGCTAGCATCGAGAAGGGCTGAGATGCTGAAACGGTTTTTCATTGTGCTGGCCATCGGCTTGGCCGCCCCTCATTTGACGGCACAGATCAACGTCCAGCTTGAGGCGCTCAAGCGGCTCAAAGACATCGACCTCGACGCAAACCCGGCGATCAAAAAAGTGGTGCTCGACCTCCTCGAGGCGTCGCGTGGCCAGGCGTCGTTCGTCGAGATCGTCCGCGATTTCAAGCTGCGCGGTCACGAGGCGGGGCTGCTCCGGTACGCGCAGGCGCATCCCAACGACTCGACCGGCGTCGAGGCGATCCGCCTG
>JABGZB010000369.1 GCA_018674955.1 Verrucomicrobiota bacterium
CGACCTACTGATTACAAATCAGCCGCTCTACCAACTGAGCTAACCCGGCATTTAGGTGTGTCGTGCAAATTTGGGGATGATATAGCGCGGTCGAGCGAGCGGAGCAATAATAATCAAGCAATTTTTACTAGGGTTTGTTGCGGCGAAAGACTTCGTAGAGAGAGACGGCAGCGGCGACGGACAGGTTGAGGCTCTCCATCGCAGCCGTCATCGGAATTTTTGCCGTGAGATCGCAGGCTTCCAGGCTTAAACGGCGGAGGCCCTTGCCTTCGGCGCCCAAGACCAACGCGGTTTTTTTCGGCAGATCGATTGAATCGAGGGGCTCGGTCGCCGACCCATCAAGACCCAAACACCAGAATCCAGCGTCCTTTAAGCCCTCCAACGCTCGGACGAGGTTGGTGACTTTGATATAGTCGAGGCTTTCAACGGCTCCCGAGGCGGTTTTCGCCAGCGTCCCTGTGATATCAGGCGCGTGGCGGTTCTGCACAATGACCGCCAAAGCTCCAAACGCCAGGGCAGACCGCATGACAGCGCCGATGTTGTGCGGGTCTGTGGCCTGATCAAGGACCACGACTGTGGCTGAGTCCAAAGTTTCCGCCCGCTTGCAGACATCTTCGATGTGAGGTGCGGGCAAGGGAGCTGTAAGCAAGGCCAAGCCCTGATGCACGGCACCGGGTGCCAGCAGGGCGGATATCTCGTTTTTGTCGCGAATCTCTGCGATCAGGCCTTCATGGCCACCTTTTTGCGATGCTTCGGCGGCGAGAATTTCGAGTTCGTCCTTGGATTGCGCGGCCATTGCCAAGCGCTGGCACTGTCGCTTGGGATTGGCGAGCGCCGCCAACACCGCATGGGTGCCAAACAGCCAGGCATCAGAGTTCCCTGATGCCCCCCCACGTCGGGCCTGTTTCTGCGCTGGTTTACCGCTCTTTTTATGGTTCTTGTGTTTCGACATGATTGCTCTTAACATCCCTGTAAATCGGAAGTCTGCAAGCGTTTTTGACGGCGCGGAGTCGTTGTGAAAGCGTATGCGGGCTTTTGTGTGTTTTTATAAGTTGACAATGGGTGCGAAATCCTCATATTCCGGGCAACCGTATCACTGGATTTCTTGTTTTTATTAAGTATCCCGGAGGGATGCCCGAGTGGCTAAAGGGGACGGGCTGTAAACCCGTTGGCGTACGCCTACGTTGGTTCGAATCCAACTCCCTCCACCATCTTAGCCTTTGGAACGGCTAGTTTGGTGTCAGTGCGGAAAGGGAATTTATGGTTTGCGGGTGTAGCTCAATGGTAGAGCAGAAGCCTTCCAAGCTTACGACGAGGGTTCGATTCCCTTCACCCGCTCCAAGATTTGGCGCAAATTTTATGCGCCGCTGAGAATGTTTGTTAAATCGTAACCTGGCCAGAAATTACCGGGTTGAAATTTGGAAAGAGACAAAACGATGGCAAAAGAAAAGTTTGAGCGTAATAAGCCTCATTGTAACGTTGGCACGATTGGTCACGTTGACCATGGTAAGACGACGTTGACGGCAGCGATGACAAGAGTGTTGTCGAAGCAGTTCGGCGGAGATGTGAAGGCGTTCGATGAAATCGATAACGCGCCAGAAGAGCGTGCGCGCGGTATCACAATCGCCACGGCACACGTGGAATACGAAACGGTTGCGCGCCATTATGCGCATGTTGATTGCCCCGGCCACGCCGATTATGTGAAAAACATGATCACGGGTGCGGCGCAGATGGACGGCGCGGTGTTGGTGTGTTCAGCAGCGGACGGCCCGATGCCGCAAACGCGCGAGCACATTTTGCTGGCCCGCCAGGTGGGGGTGCCGTACATCGTGGTGTACTTGAATAAGTGCGATATGGTGGACGACGAGGAGCTGCTGGAACTGGTTGAGATGGAAGTGCGAGAACTTCTGGACAAGTACGAGTTCCCTGGCGACGACACGCCGATTATTCGTGGTTCGGCACTCAAGGCGTTGGAAGGCGAAGAATCAGAGCAGGGCGAGAGCTCCATCCTCGCGCTGGCGGAGGCCCTGGATACGTATATACCAGAGCCGGAGCGCGCCATTGACGGTGCCTTTTTGATGCCGGTGGAAGATGTATTCTCGATCTCTGGACG
>JABGZB010000370.1 GCA_018674955.1 Verrucomicrobiota bacterium
ATTCCTCATGTCGATGAACTCGCCGACGAACGTGCACGGTCTGGGCAGCTACATGCAGACAACGGGATTCACGCTTCCGGGCTTTCCATGCATGGGGGCTTGGATTAGTTATGCGCTTGGCCGGATCAACCAGAACCTTCCGGAGTTCATTGTGCTGCCGGACCCGAAGGGGTTGCCCTACAATAATCTCGGCAATTTCACTTCCGGTTTTTTGCCGGCGCGGCATCAGGGGACGGTTATCAATGCCTCCAATTCGAGACCGGTGCGTTATCTTTTCCCCCCGGACGAAGCGAAGCATATCAACGCTGCCAGCGAGGTGGCTAGCCGGGAAGTGCTGGGGTTTCTGAACCGAAAGCACGCTAACCAAACGCCGGGCGACTCACGGCTCGAAGCCAGAATCCAAAGTCTCGAGATGGCCGCCCGCATGCAACTCAGTGTGCCGGACCTGTTCGACATGAAAGGCGAAAGCCAAGCGGTGCGAAAGCTTTACGGAATGGATGAGGATAACACCAAGGATTTTGCCAAGCGCTGCATCCTTGGTCGCCGTATGCTCGAGAGGGGGGTGCGATTTGTCCAAATCTGGAGTGGAGCGGGTGGCCCCAGCAAAAACTGGGACAACCATGCCAACATCCACACAGAACTGCCGTATATGACCGGACAGGTCGACAAGCCAATTACCGGTCTAATCAAGGACTTGAAGGCGCGAGGCATGCTTGAAGACACCCTGGTCATTTGGACCACCGAGTTCGGCCGTATGCCGTTCAGCCAGGGGCAGGCCGGCCGGGATCACAATGGGGGGACGTTCGTCACTTGGTTTGCCGGTGGTGGGGTGAAGGGGGGAACAACTTACGGCCAGAGTGACCAATGGGCTTGGAAAAGCGAAAGCGGCACAACCAGCCATGACATGCACGCCATCATCTTGCATCTGCTGGGCGTGGATCACGAAAAGCTGACCGTCCGGCACAACGGCATAGACCGGCGCCTGACTGATGTTCATGGACACGTTATTCGTGATATACTGGCTTGATCCGGTTAATGGCGAATACCAACACACTTCTCCGCTTGGCTAAACTTCGCTCGATAAAGATTGTAAATTGAGGTAGATTGGGGTCGTGAACTTAACATACTTGATTGAGCGATTGAACTAGCGGAGTTGGTTTGGATCGATAAAATGAAAAGATATTTATGCATCCTATCAGTCGTTTTTTTAACAGCCGGACTCTGGAGCTGTCCCGCGGTTGCGGGGCCAAGTGACGAGGATGGGTCAAAGCCGGAGATTGCGGGGATTGCAATCAAGGATGGCTTGGTGGATTTATCGGTTCAGCTTGACCGCCCGTTCAGCTGGCATGACATCAATTTTGTCTCCATAAAATCGTTTGCCAACGACCCTCCCTGGTTTCCGCCGACGCACCATGAACTGATGTTTGGGAAGGACGGTATGTGTGAGTGGTTCCAGTTCGACTATATTGAGATAGGAAACTACAAGTTGACTGAAGAATTCACCGTTGAGGCGAAACTCTTTGGGCGCAATAAAATTGTTGGTGTGTTCGATCCTGGGGCGAATCTCCTGACGTTTGACGGCTTGGACTACGAGCCGATCATGAAGTCGCCAACTGTCATCGTGAAGGCTTCCGAGGACTTGAAAAGCTGGAAGAAGGTCAGCAGACTTGAAGCCGTTGCGAAGAAATTCGAGTGGGGCAAACCGCTGGCGGTTCGCTTCAAGTTGACGGCGGCGGCGAGGCGGTATTTTGTCGTTCAGATTTATGAAGATTAGCGAAACTCAGCTCGGTTTGCTATTGGTGATTGGCTTGGCTTTGGCCGGGTGCGGTGGCGGATCGAAGGATATCCACGGCGCGGCGATCGATGGAGACCTTGCCAGGGTGAAGAAGTTGGTGGCTGACGGTGAGGATATCAACAAGCGTGGTAAAAAAAAGGTGACGCCACTGCACTTGGCTGCGTTTCAGGGCAACACGCGCCACATCGCGATGGCTAAATGGCTGTTGGCCAACGGCGCAAATACGAGAGCGCGGGATTATGAGGGGAAAACGCCCCTCGACGTCGCGAGCGAGCGTGGACACACCGAGATTGCTGACGTCATACGGGCCGGTCGTAAGGGCGGTGGTGGCCGGCAATTGATCGACGGAGGCGTGGGAGTCTCCGAAGTTCTCGATTTTTAGCGGTAAAATCGGTTTTTTCAGCGGAAGTTCTCAGTTGCAATTGGCCTTGGAGGCGTTATGTTCCGCGGCCCTTTTGGTTTGAGACAGTTCGGAACCATAGCTTACAACGCATTCATGGAAGTGGCGCAGCAGCCAGTTTATTTGTTGCTGATGGCTTGTTCCGGCTTCTTTTGCGTCTTTCTTTCAGTCGTCCCGTATTTCGGGTTTGGGGATGACATTCAAATCGTCAAGACCAGCACGCTGGCGGTGATGCTGGTGACCGGCTTGTTCGGCGCGGTGCTTAGTGCCTCGTCGTCGGTGGCTCGTGAAATCCGCAGTGGCACGGCGCTGGCGGTGTTGTCCAAACCGGTGGGCCGGGCGCGGTTCATCCTCGGCAAGTACGTGGGGGTCTCCGGAGCGCTGACGCTGTTGTTGTCTGCGAACTTGGTGGCCTGCCTGCTGGCCAGCCGCATGGCGTACGATGCGTATGGCTCGGCCGACACGTTTTCGTTTGGCGTGTACAGTCTTGGCGGCCTGTTGGCGGCGTTTGTGGCGGGGGGATTTTTGAATTATTTTCTGCAGGTGCGTTTTGTGATCACAACGGTGATCGCGGTGGTGATCCTGACTCCGGCGATGCTCGCGATCATCCTGGCCACCGAGGCCGAGACGACTGGAGCCGGAGCAGATCCGCGCCTGGTGGATTGGCGGCTAATCTCCGCAGCGACGTTGATTTTGTTTGCGGTCCTTATCCTTACGGCCCTGGCTTTGGCCTGCTCGACACGGCTCGAGTTGCTGCCGACGCTGGCGATCTGCTCGGCGGTGCTGTTTCTCGGTCTGATGTCGGACTGGCTGTTTCTGGAGCGGGTGGAGGGAGGTTCGTGGTGGGCTTCGATTCTTTACACCGTGACGCCGAACTGGCAGAATTTTTGGCTAGCCGACGTTCTTGAAGGGGACGGGACGATTCCCACCGGGTACATTGGCCAAGCGTTTGGATACCTCGTGGGCTATGTGGGGGCAACCTTGTCGGTTGCCCTTTGGTTGTTTGAGGATCGAGAGTTAACGTAATGGAACAGCAAAACTCCAAAAAACTTGGATTAATCAACAGCTTCGTGCTGTTGCTCGTCACGATAGGGACGCTATTACTGGCGCTGAAAGCCGACTCGACAGTCGGCTTGGCCGGGGCGGTGCTCCTTGGGATCGGGACGCTGATCGGCTTTTTCAGCTTCATCCAGTCGCATCTGATCGACCGAGAGCGGGTTGAGGCACTGGAGATGCAGGAACTGGATCGCACCCGGGGCAACGAGTCGCTTTTTGCCGGTGCAGCGGAGGACGCCTACCCGGCGCGCAACGCCCGGCGGCAGTTCGAGAAATGGGTGGTGCCGGGTTTCTCGTTGCTGGTGCTGCTTGGCCAAGCGCTTGGCCTGTGGTGGATTTACGGGGAACTTGGCGAGTGGACGGCCCCGGCCCCGGCTGGCGCGCTGATGTCGATCATGTTTTCCGGCCTCTTCATGATTGTTCTGTTCATGATGGGCAAATACTCCGCCGGGCTCGCCCGGATGGATGGCCAGGAGTTGCTGCGCCCGGTTGCGAACTACATGCTGCTTGGCTCGGTGGTCAGCACGGCGGTTGTCATCGCGCAGGCGGCCTCTTATTTTGGCACCCCAGCTTGGGACAAGGGTATCACGTGGGCCGTGCTCACTGTCCTCGCGGTTTCCGGGCTGGAGAATCTCGGCACGCTGGTGCTGGAGATGTACCGGCCGCGGATCGACGACAAAAAGGCTCGACTGCTCTACGACAGCCGATTGATCGGCTTGTTTGGCCAACCGGGCGGCCTGATTTCCACCGCCGCCCATACGCTGGACTACCAGTTCGGCTTCAAGGTTTCCGAGACGTGGTTTTACAAGTACCTCGAGCAGAAGCTGGCACTGATCATTGCCATCCAGGTCGTGGTTCTGTTCCTGAGCAGCAGCTTCGTGATGATCCAGACCAACGAGGAGGCTTTCCTTGAACGGTTCGGCGAACGCAGCGCCCACCTCAAGCCCGGTTTTAGCTTCAAGCTGCCGTGGCCAATCGACAAAGTGTACCGTTACAAGACCAGCGAGATACAGCGCTTTGTCCTCGGCGTGATGGACCAAAATGAGGAGGCCAAGCCAAACACCGGTGCTGCCGAGGATGTGGAAGTATTGCTCTGGACTACACAGCACAACCACGGTTCCTCCAAGGATCCGGAGCAGAATTACAACATGATCGTCGCCAGCAGCGACGTGCTGCTGGATGCCGCCGCGTCCGAAACCGTGCCGTTGAACCTGCTAACTGTCAGCATCCCGGTGCAGTACCGCATCAGCAACCTTACCAACTGGGTTTACAAGACCGACAATGCCGGCTCGTTGTTGCAGAAACTTTCCATGCGCGAAGTGACGCGCTACCTGATCGGGGTGGACATCAACGAACTGATGGGGCCCGGCCGCACGAAAGCGCAGGAGGATCTGAAGAAGGCCATTCAGCAGCAGGCCGACATCAGCGAGCTTGGGGCTGAGATTGTATTCGTCGGCTTGCAGGACATTCATCCGCCCGTGGGCAAAAACGAGCAGTCCAAGGAGACCGGTGGCGTGGCGGAGAGCTACGAAAAAGTGAACGTAGCCCGGCTGCACAGCGAGACCAACCGGCTCGGCGCGCTGCAGTACAAGGCTGGGAAGGTGCCCATGGCGCGCGGACTCGCAGCTGAGCTTGTGGCCAATAGGCGCATCGAAAGCACGAACAAGGTGACTTTGGCCAAGGCCGAGGCGGAGCGGTTCAACCACCAGATTTCTGCCTTCAATGCCGCCCCTAGCGTGTACACGACCCGCTCGAAGCTGGAGACCTTTGTGGAGGCCACGCGGGGCACCCGCAAATACATCCTGTCCGACCCGGACAACAACGACATCATCAATTTGGAACTTCAGGACAAGTTGCGCAGCGACCTGCTGGACGTGACGGTCGACCCGGAAAATTAACCTCCATATATTTAGAAAAGATGAAAAAAAATTACATCACACTGACGATAGGTGCCTTTTTGGTGATCATCTTCGGTTTCATGCTGTTCACCTTTCAGGTGCGCGAGACGGAAGTGGCCATCAAGACTTGGTTTTTAAAGGCTGTCAAGGACGATGAAGGCATGGCCGACATTAAACCCGGTTTTGGCTTCCGCCTGCCCTGGCCCGTGCATGATGTGCACAAATTCGACAAGCGAATCCAAAGCTCAGAGTGGACTTTCGAGGAGACCGGCACGATCGATGCCCAACCGATTCTCGTCAAAGTGTTTGTCACTTGGAAAATCAGCGATGCGCTCAAATTTTTCAGCAGCTTCAGCGGCGACATGGCCAAGGCCAACGAGGCTCTCGAGGGCAATGTGCGCAGCGCCCAAAATGCCGTGATTGGCAACTACGCTTTCAATAACCTGGTGACCACCAACAAGGAGGAACTGAAGCTCGACGCCATTGAGGACGATATGAAAAAACGTGTCGGTGAAGACTCGGTTGGCAACGGCATCGAGATCATCATGGTCGGCATCAAGCGGCTTGGCATCCCGGAGTCCGTCACGAGCGCCGTGTTCGAGCGCATGAAGGCCGAGCGCCAGGCAGAGATCCAGAAGATCCAGGCCGAGGGCGAGCGCCAGGCCAAGGAGATCAAGGCCAAGGCTGACCTTGAGGCCAACAAGATTTTGGCCGTGGCTCGAGCGGAGGCGATTCAGATTAGCGGCGAAGCCGAGGCCCAAGCCGCCAAGTCATACAAGGTGTTCAAGCAAAACCCCGAGCTGGCCAACTTCCTGTTCCAACGCAAGGCACTGGAGGGGTTGCTCAAGGAAAACTCCACGTTGATTCTCGATCCCAACACGCCTCCGTTCAACCTGCTAACGCAGCCGAACACAGGCAAAGCCGCCGAGTGAAGCCATGAGCGACGACGAAAAACAAACCCCGGCTGTCGAGTCGCCCGTCGAGAAAGCCCCAGCGCCAAGTGAGAACCCCCCCCCGGCTGGTGTGGAGGTCATGGACGACGCCCGCACCCGGGCATTGACCGAAGCGCTGCAGAGCAGCTTCAAGGTGATCCGCGTGATCATGGTGATTCTGGCCGTGGCATTTCTTGGCTCCGGCATCACCACGGTCGAAAACAACAAACAGGCGCTCCATCTCCAGTTCGGTGAATATAAAGAAACTCTCTCGCCGGGCTTGCACTGGGCGTGGCCCTATCCCATCGATGAGATCGTGCAAATCCCGGTCAACGAAAACCGCACGATCACTTCCGACGTCGGTTGGCGCACTGAGGATGAGGAAACCCCGCAGGCCAGCACTCAATTCAACCCGACCTACGATGGCTACACCCTCACCGGCGACGGCAACGTTCTCCACGTCAAGGCGGAGATGAATTTCAGCCTCGATGAAACCAAGGGCGACGCCATCAAGGCGTACGAGCTCGGCTTTTCTGATATCACCGGTTTCCTCGAGTCGGTTTTGGACAACGCCGTTTACCATGCCTCCGCCGGCCGCAGCGCGATCGACGCGTACACAAAGCAATCCGATCTCCGGAACGCCATCGAGCGCCGCGTGAAAAAAACGATCAGCGGGATCGACAGCGACTTGCGGATAAAAATCAACTCACTGACGCTCGACGTCACCGTGCCGCTCGACGTCAAGTCGGCCTTCGACGCATTCTTGGTAGTCCAGCAAGAGAGCCTGACAAAAGTCAAAAAGGCCAAGGACGATGCCACCAGCACCATGGCCAACGCGCTTGGCCAAGCCAAGGTCATCGAGGGCGGCGGCCGGACGGCGGCCAACATCCTGCTCACCTCGGTGCAGGCCGAGGCCGAGGCGTTCAGCGAGCAACTCCCGTACTACGAGGAAAACCACGGACTCTTCGAGCAGCGCCTGATTGCCGAGACGATGAAGCGGGTGCTCACCAACGCCGTCGATGTGTTTTATCTCTCCGGCCGCACGCCGCGCATTTGGCTCAACCGCACGCCGGAAAAACGTAAATTGAAGGAAGGCGGGACGCCATGACGACAACAAAACCAACGGTGCTTGGCCAAGCGAAAAACTAATAACAGGAACGACCATGCAAGTTTCATCACTTTTAAGCCGGAAAGAAATCCACGAACACCACCACGATCACGAGGAAGACTGCGGCAGTTGTGGCCACGACCACGACCACACCCAGTTCAAACTCAACACCATGATCGCCGGCGTGGTGTTAATCGCCAACTCATTCTTCATGGAGTGGTTCGGCGGCACGGACGACCGAATCGCGGGCATCAGCGCGTTCATCGGTGCGATCATCCTTGGCTACCCGATCCTCAAGCTGGCGGTCAAGAGCATCCTGCGTGGCATGCTCACCATCAACGAGTTGGTCGCCATCGCCTTCCTCGCGGCGATCGCTTCCGGCGAGTCGCAACTTGGCGGCTACCAGACTGCCGGCATCGTTGCATTTTTCATGCTACTGGGTGAACTGATCGAGACCCGCACCGCCGCCGGTGCGCGTGCCTCCATCGCGTCGCTCGTCAAGATGACCCCGACCAAGGCCCGCCGCATTGTCGCGGCCGGCGAGCAGGAAGTGACCGCGTCCGAACTGAATGTTGGCGATGTGATCCGGATTCGCCCCGGGGACAACGTCGCGGCTGATGGCAAAATCATCAAGGGCCAGGGCTCCATCAACCAGGCAAACATCACCGGCGAGTCGCTCCCGGTGGACAAGACTACAGGCGAGGAGGTTTTCGCCGGCACGACCAACTTGAACGGAGTGCTCGAGGTCAAGATCACTCGCGCCGGTGAGGACACCACCTTTGGCCGTGTGCGCGACCTGATCCTTTCCGCCGAGCAAACCAAGCTGCCAATCATGCGAATCATTGACCAGTACATGGGCTACTACACGCCGCTGGTACTGGTGATTGCAGCCGTCGTCTGGTTTTTCACGCAGGACATCGAGCGCGTTGTCTCGGTGCTGGTGATTTCCTGCCCGTGCGCATTCATCCTCGCCTCGCCCACGGCGATGGTTGCTGCGCTGGCCTCGGCCGCCCGCTTGGGCATTCTCATCAAAAATGTCGGCGACATCGAGATCGCGGCGCGCATCAATGCCTTTGTGTTCGACAAGACTGGCACGTTGACCACCGGCGAACTGGCAGTCAGTCGTCTGGCCCCACAGGGCGACCTCAAGCCAGCCGAACTGCTCAAGATCGCCGCCACGGCTGAAAAATTCAGCAACCACCCGACGGCTAAAGCGCTGGTCAATCTGGCCGAAGAGGCCGGGGTGACCTTGGTCGACCCCACCGATTTCAAGGAGACCGCCGGCCGGGGTGTACAGGCCAAAGTAGACGACGAGAGCATCGTCATCGGCCGCGCGCAGTGGCTCCGTGACAACGGTGTCACCGATGATTTTGAGTCGAAAGTGGATCTGAAAGAGGCTGAGGGCTACAGCCTGTTGTTCGTCGCTCGCGGTGGCGAATGCATCGGCTGGATCGGGCTGCAGGATGCCACCCGCAGTGAGGCCAAGGAGGCGCTGGCTGATTTGCTCGAGTCCGGCGTGCGCCGCGTGGCGATGGTGTCCGGCGACCGCCAGCCGGTGGCCGCCCGTGTGGCCGCCGAGATCGGCTGCGGCGAGGTCGTTGCCGAGTGTTTGCCGCAGGACAAGGTAGATTTTGTGAATGATCTGAAGAAGCGTGGTTACCGCGTGGCCGTGATCGGCGACGGCGTGAACGACGCCCCGGCACTGGCCGCCGGCGATATGGGTGTGGCCATGGGCGCGGCCGGGAGCGAGGTGGCCATCCAGAGCGCCACCATCGCGCTGATGAACAGCGACCTGCGTCGACTGCCTTTCCTCATGCGCCTTTCACGGCAGACGCGCAAGGTGATCAACCAGAATTTCCTGTTTGGCATCCTATTCATTATCGGCGGCATGATCGGTGCCAGCTACGGCGTGATCAACCCGATCGTTGCGGCAGTGCTGCACAACGCCGGCTCGCTGATCGTGGTGTTCAACAGCGCGCGACTGGTTCGCCAGGGCGAGGAACTGGGATCGTTCGAGCCGGAGTCAACACCGGCGAGCACCGATGATACGGTCGGCATGGCCCCTCAGCCTGCTTGAGCGGATTTCTGATGAGCAGCGCTCGCCCAAGCGTAGCGACAACACAACAATGAATTCAAATGAAACGGTCATTTCGGCGCAGGGGTTGACCAAGGTGTTCAAGGATTTCTGGGGCCGATCCAAGGCACGCGCAGTGGATGGTATCGACTTCGAGGTCAAGCGCGGCGAGGTGTTCGGCCTGCTGGGCCCGAATGGCTCCGGCAAGTCCACCACGGTGAAGATGCTGCTTGGTCTGCTGTACCCGACGCGCGGCCGTATCACGGTTTTCGACCACTCGCCGCGCCACGTGCAGACCAAGGCGCGCATTGGTTATCTGCCGGAGGAATCGTACCTTTACCGCTACCTCAACTCAGACGAGACGATCGATTTTTTCGGCAGTCTCTTCCACATAGACTCGAAGGAACGCCGCGAGCGCGCCGAGCAGTTGATCGAGATGGTCGGGCTGGACAACGCCCGGCGACGTCACGTCGGCGAATTCTCGAAGGGCATGCAGCGCCGCATCGGCCTGGCGCAGGCGCTCATCAACGACCCCGACTTGATCGTCCTCGACGAGCCGACCTCCGGGCTCGACCCGATCGGCTGCCGCGAAATCAAGGATTTGATTCTCACGCTCGCCGAGCGCGGCAAGACGGTCATCCTGTCGAGTCACCTGTTGGCGGACGTGGAGGATGTCTGCGACCGGGCGATGATTTTGTACGGTGGCCGCGTGCATGCCATGGGTACCATGAGCGAGTTGCTGTCCAACCAAGACGCCACGCGCATCACCGCGCCGACTCTCTCGAGCGAGACAATGGACAAGGTGCTCACACTGATCCGCGAAGACACCGGCTCGGACGAGGTGCGTGTGGACAACCCCACGCAGAATCTCGAGAGCCTGTTTCTCAACATCGTCGAGCAGGCGCGCCAGAAGGAATCAGAAACTTCCGGAGCAACGTCGGGCCACCGCGTGGCGGAGTATTTACGCGGAGACGCGGCGGGCGAGCGGACCGACCGCGTGCTCGATCACCTCACCCGAGCGACCGACGAGCAGTCGTCCGGCCAGGCGCCGGAGGTGACCAAGCCGACCGAGACAGTGGACGTCGATAAGCTGGCCGGCTTGGCCAAGGCCGAGTCCGCACCGCAAGCCGATGTCGCCCCGAAGAAGAAGGAGAACCTCGACAAGGCCAACGAGAAGTTGGGCGGCCTGCTCGGCGACTAACATTTCCACTGCAAACCAAGCGCTATGTGGCCCATTGCCAAGCAGACTTTGAAAGCCGCCATCCGGTACCGCTTAGTCGTGGCGATGGCGGTTGCGCTGCTGGTCATCGTGTTCGGCATTCCGCTGCTGGTGAAGAGCGACGGCACGGCCAAGGGCACGGTGCAGCTCGTGCTCACCTACACGCTCGGCTCCACCACCGCCCTGCTGGGCATCGCCTCGCTCTGGATGGGCTGCGGAACGATGGCCCGCGAGATCGAGGACAACGTGATGCAGATGGTCGCCGTCAAGCCGGTCGCCCGCTGGCGGGTGTGGTTCGGCAAGTGGCTGGGCATCATGCTGCTCAACGCCGCGCTAATGGTGCCAACCGGCCTGGCCATTTTCTTCCTCATCAACGCCCGGGCCGACTCGTCCGAGTTGAACGAGTTCGAAAAGGCCAAGCTGCAAAACGAGGTGCTGGTGTCGCGCAGCAGTGTGCGCGAGCCCAAGCCGAATTTTACCTTTTCACGCCAGAGGGCATACGACTACTCGAAGCTGGTTGAACAGGGCAAGGCCGACAACCAGTACACGCCGGCGGAGCAGGCGTTGCGCATGAGTGTCACCCAGCCAGAACACGTGCTTTCTCTGCGGCCGGACTACACCCGGCTGATCGAGCAGAATGAAAATGCGCCCTCCTATGAGTTGATACAGCAAATCGAGGAACTCGAACACCAGGCATTGCAGGTCGCCAAGGGCAGCCGGGAGATTGTCCTGCCGGGCCAGGTGAGAAACTGGTTTTTCCAGATTGATTCGAGCAAGGTGGATCGCATCAATGAAAACCCAATTTACCTGCGGTTCAAGTTCAACGCCGGCGACGAATACGATCCCAAGTCGCACCTTTGCATGTGGAGCGTTGGTGCCGGAACCAGTAAGCGGTGGCCCCCGGATCGTGAATTCAATGAAATGACGATCGGCTCAAGCGTCTTTCAGGAGCTGGAATTGCCGGCCGGGATCGTACCGGACAAGGGCGAAAACCGTGGTTTGGTCAATGTCAGTTTTGCCAACTTAAACGACAAGCCAATCTTATTCCTCATGGAAGACGGTCCGATGATCCTTTATCACGATGGCGGCTTCGGCATGAACCTGTTCCGCGGTCTGCTGATCATCTTTTTCTGGCTGGGACTCATCTCGGCAATCGGCCTGATGGCATCGAGCTTTCTTTCTTTTCCCGTGGCCACCTTCATGTCGCTTGGCATTCTGCTGATCTCCGCGTCGACCGGGACGCTCGAGCAGATCATCGACGAGGGCGGCATTACGGGGATCAACCACGAGACTGGCAAAAAGGACGAGTCATCAATGCTCGACGGCGCGGCCATCTTTTTTGCCAGCGGAGCGGTAAAAATCACTAAGTCGATTTGGGGCTACTCGCCGGTGGACAGCCTCAGCAACGGACGTACGATCACGTGGGCCACGCTGTTCTGGGCCTTCTTTGCGATCATCGTGGTCATGGGCGGGCTGATCATGGCGCTCGGGGCTTACATGTTCCATCACAAGGAGTTGGCGCTCCCGAATCCCACAGCCTCGATGAACTGACACGGCATGAGACTCCACGGCAAAGCGTTCAAGTTCGTCCTGGTCCTCCTGGCCTTGGCCTTCCTGTTCGCCGTCAACCTCAGCCAGAGCAGGATGAACCAGTTCCGTAAGGATAAAAAGCTGACGCACACCGAGCAGATCGAGAATCTGCCGCCGACGCTGGCCTTCACCACCGTGGTGCTGGGCGGCTTTCGCGGGTTGATCGCCAACGTCCTCTGGGTGCGCGCGATGCAGATGCAGGAGGACGGCAAGTTCTTCGAGATGGCGCAACTGGGCGACTGGATCACCAAGCTGCAACCGCACGCCGACCATGTCTGGCGCGTCACGGCGTGGAACATGTCGTACAACATCTCGGTGAAGTTTGATGGCGTGGCGACGCCGCACGTGCGCTGGCACTGGGTTAGGCGCGGCATCGAGTTGATTAGGGACGGGGGTCTCAAATACAATCCGCACAGTGCCCATCTTTACCACGAGTTGGCGTGGCATTTTCAGCACAAACTCGGCCACAATCTCGACGACGCGCACGGGTTTTATAAATTGGCTTGGTGCGACGATATGATGCACGACCCCGGCCCAGATGGACGCCGCGGCACCGAAGACGACATATTCGAAGGCGGAGTCATCGGCACACGGCGTGACGGCTATCTCGACCTGCTCAACCCGCAGACCGACTCGGCCAAGCGGCGCCTCAAGCGTCTCGTCGAAGTGTTCAAGATGACGCCCGAAAAGATGAAAGCCGTTGACGACTTGTGGGGGCCGCTCGAGTGGCGGTTACCCGATGCCCACGCCATTTACTGGGCGCAGCAGGGCATTGAGGATGTCACCAAGCGGTTCGACTCGGACGGCGACGGCGTCCTCAACCTTGAAGAGGAAAAAGCCGCGGGGGGTGACTTCCTAAAGTTGCGCCGGATCATTTATCAGGCGTTGCAACAGGCCTGCATGCAGGGGAGGTTGATCGCTCCGACGCCCAATTTCAACTACGGCTGGAACGTTGACCTGATCGGAAAAGCAAGCGCCTCCTACGAGGAACAAATGGAGGCAAAGCGCAGGGAGGATGCGGCCTCCAACACCGACACCGGCCTGGCCGAGCACATGAGCACCGGCCACAAGAACTTCCTGCGCAGTGCCGTCTATTTCCTCTACGTGTACAACCGCAAAGACGAGGCGGCCAAGTGGTACAAATACATGGTCGACCTGTATCCCCAGTCCATCCCGGTCCCGGGCCTGAGCCTCGACGAGTACTGTGTCTCGCGCGTGCAGGAGGACGCCGGAGAGACCGACCACAACCAGACCAAGGCTGTCATCGGCGGGCTGCTGCTACAGGCATTCCAGTACGCAGCGGTCGGAGAGGACGACCAGTTCGTCGGCCACAAGTCGCTCGCCATTCAGTTGCACAACCGCTTCGAGAAGGAAATAGGCAGCAGCACCAAACGCGTTGGTCTGCCGCCGTTCAAGGAACTCGAGCGCGAGATGCTCGAGGACATGTTCCGGCCCAACAGCTACATGTTGCGCCCCGTGCTGCTCGAGCAGCTCCGCCTTGTGCTCAATCTGCCGGAGGAGTACGGCAAAAACCTCGAGCCGTTCCCCGATCCGCAGCAACCGGTCCAGGGTCCCGCCCCGGAGCCAGTTCCTGAGGGTTGACCTTCCCGCTTGGCCAAGCGGCTCCCCATTTCGGAATTGGACTCGCCGGAATCAGGTAGCTAGTCTCCGACTTCAATCCGGTCGCAATGCCAACGAGACTCTCCATCCTTTCCGCCCTATTGCTTGGCCTGCAACTGTGCGCGCTTGGCCAAGCGGAACCGCCGCCGCCGTCCGCCTTGTTCGCCATCCGCGTGGTGGACGCCGAGACCGGCCGGGGTGTCCCGCTGGTCGAGCTCGAGACCGTCAACCATCTGCGCTTTTACACCGACAGCAACGGCACCGTGGCGTTTCGCGAGCCGGGCCTCATGAATCGGCAGATTTTCTTCCACCTCCGAAGCCACGGTTACGAGTATCCCAAGGACGACTTCGGGTATCGCGGTGTACGGCTGAAAACCACGCCCGGCACTGAGGAGGTGTTGAAGCTTAAGCGCCTCAACATCGCCGAGCGGTTGTACCGCGTGACCGGCGCCGGCATTTATCGCGACAGCCGCTTGCTGGGCCGAAGCGCCCCGATTGAACAGCCGCTGCTCAACGGTTTTGTGTTTGGTTCCGACAGTGTCGTGACCGCGATTTACCGGGGAAAGCTCCACTGGTTTTGGGGAGACACCAACCGGCCTTCGTATCCACTGGGCAACTTCCACGTGCCATTTGCCACGTCGCTACTCCCCGGCCAGGGCGGACTCGATCCCGACCTCGGCGTGAACCTCACCTACGCTGTCGGCAAAAATGGCTTTGCCAAGGAAGTCGCCAAGATGCCGGGCAAGGGGCCGACCTGGATCGACGGGCTGGTGGTGTTACCGGACGAAAACCGGCAGTCCCGGTTGCTGGCACAGTACGTGAAAATCAAGTCACCCCTGACGGTATACGAGCGCGGCTTGGTGCAGTTTGACGACGAGCGGCAACAGTTCGGCCACCGAGCGACGTTCCCGAAAGCCGTGCCGCTCTATCCCCACGGTCATCCGTTTTTGAACCGCGCCGCCGATGGCCAGGAGTACGTTTACTTTGCCGGCGGGATGCCGTTGGTGCGTGTCCGTGCGAGCCTTTCCAGCTACCTCGATCCCTCCCAGTATGAGACCTATACCTTTCTTCCGGCCGGCTCCGGGAGCGATGTGCAGCGAAATCCCGACGGCAGTTTAAAATTCGAATGGCGTGGAGGTCAGCCCAAGCTGGATCTCAAGCAGGTGAACAAACTGATCGCCGAAAAGAGAATCCGCGCCGGCGAGTCCCCCGTCCACTTGATCGACATCGAAACGGGCAAACCGGTGTTGACCCAGCACGGCTCGGTTTATTGGAACGACCACCGGCAACGCTGGGTCATGGTGATCTCGCAGTCATTCGGCTCGTCGATACTCGGCGAGATTTGGTTCGCTGAGGCCGCGCGACCGGAAGGCCCGTGGGCCTACGCCCGGAAAATCGTCACGCACGACGATTACAGTTTCTACAATCCGAAGCAGCATCCCTACTTCGCCAAGGACGGCGGCCGCACCCTTTTTTTTGAGGCCACCTACACGTTCACCTTCTCGGGCAATAAACACCCGACGCCACTGTACGACTACAACCAGGTCATGTATCGCCTGCAACTCGACGACCCCCGGCTGAACCTCGCGATTCCGGTTTACGAGCGGCCGGGCGATGCCGGATCAACCTGGTCGACAGTGCGTCACGGCAACGCTGCCCCACGCTTCTTCGCCCTGCCCAAGCCGGCCGAAGGGACGGTCCCGATCGGTTGGGACGAAAAAACCGGCCGCCTCGTGGGCTTGGCCAAGGCCGCCGATGCCCTCTTCCACGCCGCCGCCGATCCCGCCGCGCTTGGCATGGATTATCTCCTGCCGCTCCACGAATGGACGCGCGCCAACCAAGCCCAAACGATTTACTCCCATGATGACAGCCCTCCCTCCAACGGAAAATGGAAGCGGTCAGGGGAGGCTCTTTGCCATGTCTGGCCACTCCCCCGATCGATTTCTCCGTGAACACTTTACGATCAGCTTTGTTGCTTGGCCTCCTTGCCGCTTGGCCGGGCGCTTGGGCGTTGGAATGGCAGCCGGTCACCGTGCCGGGGGAGGCCGGCGGCGCGCGGCCAGTCGGCACCGGTTGGTACCGATGCTGGGTGAAGGTGCCGGACAATTGGGCGACGCTCGGCGGACGCGATCTTTGGGTAGAGTCGGTCACGCTAACAATTGACTCGAGCCACGTCGCGCACGAGGCGTTCCTCAACGGCAAACGCCTCGGTGGCGCGGGCGGCTTTCCGCCGGGGGCCAAGCCAAGCGACGGAAAGCCCAAGCGCTACAAGGTGCCGCCCGGCGGCTTGGCCAAGGGCAAGTGGAACGAACTCGCCATCAAGGTTTTCAACCCCGCAGGCCTCGGCCAATTCCGGGGCAACGGCCCATCGATACAGGGCTACTTTCTCGAGTGCCTGTTCAGCGGCAAG
Source organism: Verrucomicrobiota bacterium (assembly GCA_018674955.1). Taxonomy (GTDB): domain Bacteria; phylum Verrucomicrobiota; class Verrucomicrobiia; order Limisphaerales; family UBA1096; genus UBA1096. The sequence goes on from JABGZB010000370.1 coordinate 16,103, forward strand.
TGGGAATATCGACCAGGCACAGAGCTGCCGCCGCTTGGCCAAGCGCTCGAGGCCAAGCCGCCTCGTGCCGCCTACGACCAATTTCACGAGGCCAGTCGCGTGCTTTTCGAGGCGCAGACGCTGGTGCACGGCGAGCGGCTCAGCCCAAGCGAGAGCCTTGCGCGATTCGAGTTGGCCGACGGCTTGGCCATCGAGACCGTGTTGCACGAGCCGCTGGTGGCGCAGCCGACGCACGTCAGTTTTGATGCGCGCGGGCGGCTGTGGGTTTCGCATTACGTGCAGTACCCGTACCCGGCCGGGCTACGGCAAATCAGTCGCGACAAGTATTACCGAGCCAAGTACGACCGCCAGCCCAGGCCGCCGCCGCATCACACGCCCGGCCGCAGTCGTGTCACCGTGCATGAGGACACCGACGGCGATGGTGCTTACGACACGCACAAGGTTTTCGCCGATAAACTCGGCTTGGCCAACGCGGCGCTGCCCGGCCGCGACGGGGTCTGGGTGATGCACACGCCGCACCTGCTGTTTTATCCCGACCGCAATGCCGACGACATCCCGGACGGCGACCCGGTGGTGCATCTGGCCGGCTTCGGTTTCGAGGACACGCACTCGGTGGCCAACGGCATCACTTGGGGGCCGGACGGCTGGCTGTACGGCGCGCAGGGCAGCACGGTGAGTTGCCGCGTCACCCGGCCCGGCATCGATCCGGCGGGCGCGCCGGGGGTTCATTTCGAGGGCTGCATGGTTTGGCGTTATGACCCCAAGTCGCGCGAGTTCGAGATTTTCGCCGAGGGCGGCGGCAACGTATTCGGGCTGGATTTCGACGCCGATGGCCGCTTGTTCTCCGGTCACAACGGCGGCGGCACGCGCGGCTTTCACTACGTGCAAGGCGGGCTTTACCTCAAGCAGGGCAAAAGCCCGGGCAAGTTCGGGCCGCCGGACAATCCGTTCGCGTTCGGCGAACTGCCGATGATGCCCGGCGGCAGCATCCCGCGCTTCTCCCACAACGTCATCGCCGTCAACGGCTCCGCCATGCCGGATGCGTGGCAGGGCAGACTGCTCGGTGCAGACCCGCTGCATCGTCACTTGGTGCTGAGCGAACGCAGCGTGCGCGGGGCGTCATTCACCACGCGCGACATCGGCTTTCCGGTGAAGAATTCCGACGTCGCCTTCCGGCCGGTTTACATGGCCAACGCCCCCGACGGCTCGCTGCTCATCGCCGATTTTTATGAGCGCTACATCGCGCACGGCCAGCATTACCAAAGCCAGATCGACCCCACCTCCGGCCGCGTTTACCGGCTCCGAGCCAAGGCCAAGCCACTCGTTGCCGACACCAATCTCAGCGCAAAAACCGACGGGCAACTCATCGGGCTTTTGGCGCACCCAAACAAGTGGCACCGGCAAACCGCCGTGCGCCTGCTGGGCCAACGCGCCACCGCCGTGTCCAATTCCAAGCTGCGAAAACAGATCAAGGCCGAAACCGGCCGGGCCGCCTTGCACGGACTGTGGGCGCTGCACCAAGCCGGTGGACTCGACGATGCTCTCGCCGCTGAACTACTCTGGCACTCGTACCCGCACGTCCGCGCCTGGGCCGTGCGGCTTCGCGGCGACGAGCGCAAATTGTCCGCCGGTTTTTTCGATGCGGTTCGTCGCTTGGCCAAGCGCGAGGGGCATCCCGAGGTACGCTCGCAGATCGCCGGCACGGCGATTCGGCTCCCGCGCAACCAAGCGCTTGGCTTGGCCGCCGAGTTGCTTCGCCGCACCGCCGATGTCGATGACCCGTTCATCCCGATGCAATGCTGGTGGGTGCTCGAGAGGCATTGCGAGGGCGACCGCGGCGCGGTGCTGGAGTTGTTCCGTGACGTGTCTTTTTTCCGGCAGCCGATGGTCGAGCGTCACATCCTTGAGCGGCTGATGCGCCGCTTGGCAGCCCGGGGCCGGCAAGACGATTTCATCGGCTGCGCCGGGTTGCTGAAAAACGCGCCGACCAAGCTGCATCGCGACAAGTTGATGGTCGGTTTCAGCAAGGCACTCGAGGGTCAGGCACTGCCGCGACTGCCGGAAGAGTTGCTCGAGCAACTGCGGGATCTTGACAACCCGCCGCTGGTGTTGAGTGTCCGGCTGGGCGACTCCGCCGCGCTTGGCCAGGCGCAGTCCGTCATTGCCGACACCGCCAAGCCGGCCAAGGATCGGGTCGAACTCATCCGCGCCACGAGCGATGCCGGGGCCGAAGGATTGCAGCAATCTCTGCTGAGCTTGGTGCAACACGAGTCCAACGCCAGCGTGCTCTCGGCTGGACTGTTGGCGTTGCAACGATTCACCGACGATTCGCTTGGCCAATCGGTTGTGAAGCGTTACGCAAGTTTCCCGAAAGCAGCCAAGCCGGCGGCGATTTCATTTCTGGCAAGTCGTCCCGCGTGGAGTCGCCGGTTGTTGGCCGCTGTCGAGTCGGGCCGCTTGGCCAAGCGCGATGTGCCGCTGCCCACCGTCGAGGTTTTGCTGGGCCACGGCGTCGAGGTCGCCGCCCAAGCGGGCCAACTTTGGCCAGGCGCGGGCCAAGCGGCGACAGGTCAGGCGGCGGAGGTTGCGCGGGTGCGTGCGGTGGTCGAGGGGCGGCCCGGCAGTCCGTATCGCGGGCGAGAGCTGTTCATGCAGCGCTGCGCGGCCTGTCATAAGTTATTCCACAAAGGCGGCGAGGTTGGCCCGAACCTCACCCATTACCAGCGGGACGATCTCGACACACTGCTGCCGGGCATCCTCGACCCGAGCCGAGAAATCCGGGAAGGCTTCGAGCAAATGCACGTGCAAACCAGAGATGGCCGGCTGCTCAGCGGTTTCCTGGCCGATCGCACCGACAAGCTACTAATCCTGCGCGGCATCGACGGCGGCGACATGGTGATCGAGCAGTCGCAGGTCGAGTCGGCAAAAGTCAGCCCGCGCAGCCTGATGCCGGAGGGGTTGCTCGCCGGCTTGAGCGATCAGCAGCTCCGCGACTTCTTCGCCTACCTCCGAATCGCCCAGCCAATCCGGAATTAGAGTGGGCATTGCACCCCAAGATTGCCAAGTGCTTGGCCTTGGCTGCATAGTGGGCGACGGATGAGTAAACAGTTTTACCTCACCACGGCCATCGATTACGTCAACGGGGAACCTCACCTCGGGCACGCCTACGAGAAGGTCATCACGGACATCATAGCCCGGGCGCATCGCAGTCTGGGGCAGGAGGTGTTTTATCTGACCGGTCTCGATGAGCACGGCCAAAAGGTGCAGACTGCCGCTGCTGTCGCCGGCAAGGATCCGCAGCCGTACTGCGATGAGTTTGCGGAGATTTGGGAGGCGTTTGCCGGCCGGCTGAACCTGACGCATGCCGACTTTGTCCGTACGTCATCGGAGCGGCACAAGGTGTTTGTGCGTGCGGTGCTGCAAAAGCTTTACGACGCCGGACATTTTTATCAGGCGGAGTATCGCGGGTTTTACTCGGCGCGGCAGGAGACGTTTTTGACGGAGAAAGACCGGCGCGAGGACGGCACGTTCGATCCTCTTTACGGTGAGGTCGCCGAGTTGGTGGAGCACAATTACTACTTCAAGCTCGGCGAACATCAGCAGTGGCTGATCGACCACATCGAGGCCAACCCCGATTTCGTCCAGCCGGCGACGCGCCGCAACGAGGTGCTTGGCTTCCTGAAAAACAACACGCTCGAGGATCTCTGCATCACGCGGCCCAAGGCGCGGCTCGAGTGGGGCATCCCGCTGCCGTTCGACGAGGAATACGTGACGTACGTTTGGTTCGACGCGCTGAGCAACTACGCCAGCATTCCGGCGGCGCTCGGCGATGACGCGGCCGCTGGCCCAGTCGGCCTCGAGACAAAGCCGGACGCCCCATCGCTTTGGCCGGCGGACATTCATGTCATCGGCAAGGACATTCTCAAGTTCCACGCCGTCTATTGGCCGATCATGCTCAAGGCGATGGGACTTCCGCTGCCTAGGCAGGTGCTCGTGCACGGTTGGTGGCAGAAGGACGGCCAAAAAATGAGCAAGACCACCGGCAACGTGGTGGATCCCATCGCGGTGATCGACGAGTGGGGCGTTGATGCGTTCCGCTACTACGTCGTGCGTGAGCTGGACATCGGCCCGGACGGCAACTGGACCGACGAAAGTTTTCAGGCCCGCTACTCCGCCGAGTTGGCCAACGGCTTGGGCAACCTTGTCAACCGCTCGCTCTCGATGCTCAACCGCTACCGCGGAGGCACGCTTGAGGCGACGTCCGACGAACTGGCCGCCGACGCCGAAAAATGGATCGCCGAGGCACGCAAAAACTACGAGTTGCACCACTTGCAGGCGGCGCTCGTGAGCATCTGGGGATTGGTCGATCGCGCCAACCAATACGTCGAACAGACGGCGCCGTTCAAGTTGGCCAAGCAGGACGACCAAGCCGATCGGCTCAACGAGGTGCTGTACAACCTGGCCGAGGCGTGTCGCATCTTGGCCGTTCTACTTTGGCCGGTCGTGCCGGAGACGGCCGGGAAAATCTTCGGGCAACTTGGTATCGACGACTCGCCGGCAAACTTCAGCTTGGCCAAGTGGGGCGGCTTGGCCAAGGGCCACACCTGCAACAAGCCAACGCCGCTTTTCCCGCGCAAAGATCTCGAGAAAGAGTAGCGCCGGGCAAAGAGAGTTCCTCAAATTTCGGCCCTTGCCTAAGCGGTCACTGGTAAAAAACACTGACGGGGGAAAGGATTGAAGGGGAGGTTTGCTTTTCACATCGCTTGACGGACCCCAGGGTTAGGGGAAGGATTGCCGCAACCCCACGAGGGCTTGTCATGCCGCTTATTCTCCAGCGCTTGGGCCGCTTGCCAGTTGTTTTGTTGGCTGCGTTTTTCTGTCTGTTGCCTGGCCAAGCGGCCGGCCTGGACATGGTGTACCGGTCGGAGATCCGGCCGTTGCTCGATCAATTCTGTTTCGAGTGCCACGCGGACGAGGACACCGAGGCGGACATCAATCTCGACTCGTTCGAGTCGGTCGCCGACATCCGGCGCAACACCAAGGTCTGGCTCAAGGTCGACGACATGCTCTCGAGCCGGCAGATGCCGCCGAAGAAAGCCGACAAGCCAAGCGATGGCCAGCGCGCGAAACTGCAGCAGTGGGTGCACAGCCTGTTGCTCGAGGAGGCCAGGGCGCGGGCGGGCGACCCCGGCCGGGTGGCGTTGCGGCGGCTCAACAACGACGAGTACAACTACTCCGTCCGCGACCTCACCGGCGTTGCCTCGCTGAACCCCACTCGCGAATTCCCCATCGACGG
>JABGZB010000371.1 GCA_018674955.1 Verrucomicrobiota bacterium
GACCGATTTCGGCGAGATTGTATTCAACCTCGTTGAGAATAATCTCCTGGCTAAGACGGAAAAAGACACTCGCGAAGATTTTGCCGGCGGCTTCGATTTCGAAGAGGCGTTCACCGCGCCGTACGAGCCCTTGGCCGAACCAAAAAAAAAGTCCGCCAAGTCGCCGAAAGCCAAACGGAGCAAATAGCAACAGGCCAAGTGCAAGGGCTGTTCCCTCGCCGATTTTACGGAACCCCGTATGGGGTGGTTATCCACATTCTCCCTCAGGAAGAAGGTGGCCGAAGGCCGGATGAGGATGATCTCTCGAATGAATTATTAAGATCGACGATCGATTACACGCAAACTCAAAAGCCGGGGGCGATGTAGCGCTCGAGTTGATCAATGATGTGATCCTTCTCGAAAACCGTGAGGAGAAGCAGGTCGGTGGAGGAGATGACCCCCAGCACTTTGCCTTTCTCGACCACCGGCAGGTGGCGGATTCGGCGTTTACCCATGATGTCCATGCATTTTTCAATGCCGGCTTCCGGCCCCACGTGGGCGATCTTGTGGGTCATGATTTCCGAGACCTTGGTGGTTTTTGAGGAACGATCCTTCAGCGCAACTTTTCGCGTATAATCGCGCTCGGATATGAGGCCTAGCAGCTTTCCGTCATCGATCACCATCAAGGCGCCCACTTTGAGTTTGTCCATTGCCTGGACGGCCTCGAACACCGTGGCATCCGGCGCAATCGATCGTACGACTCCATGACGATCCTTCAGTATTTCTCTCGCATTCATCGGCGCACTGGTTCGTGCCAATGATAGTGGGCTTCCCCCGGTATATGTCCAGAGCAGAATTCACAGGGATTTATCCTGTAGAGCAGTGGTAGCTGCAACCAACGGGACAGTAGCTCATCCTCGCGAGTTTAGAGGGTTTTGACTCGGGTTTGGGTGGGGTTGTCAATGGAGAGGAGCCATTTGGCCAAGCATGCTGGGGGTTCAGTGTTTACACCGAATGGTGGGGATTGGAGGAAACTCTTATCCTAGGCCAAGCAGAGATACATCGAATGTGATCTTGTTTGGTATTTCGTCTTTTACAAAAAGAGATCACGTGGAGAATATCCCCGCGTCTAATAGGTTTATCATGAGTGCCGAAGTTTTTGTCAGTTACGCCCGGGTGGACCGGGAGCGGGTTGTGCAACTTGTAGAGCGAATGCGCTCCGCAGATGTCCGGGTGTGGATTGACGAAGGCGGCATCCACGGCGCGAGCCTCTGGGGGCAGGAGATCGTCGACGCCATCGAGTCATCCAAGGTCATGGTGCTGATGCTCTCCGACGCGTCCATCACGTCCGACAACGTGGTGAAGGAGTTGTCCATCGCATCCGAGGACAAAAAACCGATCCTGCCGGTCTACCTCCATCAGGCCGAGATCCCAAAATCGATGCGCTACCAGTTGGCCGGGATTCAGCACATCGAATATTTTGAAGGCAACGAGGATGCGGCGTTTCGGTCAATGTGTGTTGCCTTGTCGCGCTTGGGCGTGTCCAAAGTCAGCGAAGGCGGTAACGCCGAAGGGGAGGTAGTGCCGGTAACGCCTCACCGGGCGGAGCCGACGACCAAGCCAAGCGCTGGAGTGGAAAAAGGCAAATGGGTGACGGTACTGCTCGGCTTGGCCGTAGTCGGACTTGTGTTGATGTTGATGCTTCGACCGGGGAAGACGCCAGATCCAAACCTTGGCCAAGCGCAGGACAGTCAGCCAAGCGCTGCTGGCAGCGCGGTCGCTCAGCAGAAGAATAAAACCAGTCTGGCGGTGATTCCGTTCCGCAACATCGGCCCGGCGTTGGGGAACAGCTATTTGGCCGAAGGTATGCACGAGGAGATCGATGCCATGCTTTCCATGACGCCGTCGTTGCTTGTGAAAAACGCGTCGCGAATGAAGAACACCACGCTCGACCCGAAGGCGATCGGGGAGTCGCTGGGAGTCGCATCCATTCTAACCGGCACAGTGCGCCAGGCGGGAGGGCAGCTTCGGGTTACGGTCAAACTGGTCGACACCAAGACCGAGGCAAACATCTGGGCCAAGACCTTCGACAAAACCGAGAGCGACGTGTTTTCCGTGCAGCGTGAGATCGCCCAAAGCGTCGCCGAGGGATTGAAACTGGAGCTTGGCCAAGCGCAACAGAATCAACTGACCAAGCGCCAAACCAAAAGCCTCGAGGCTTATAACCTCTACCTCCAAGGCCGCAAAATGTGGCAGACCCGAACCCGCGAAGGCATGCGGGGCTCAATTGAAAAATACGAGTTAGCCTTGGCCAAGGACCCTGCATTCGCACTCGCCCATGTGGGAATCGCCGATGCGTATAATCAATTGATTGGTTATTCGTATGCCGCCCCAAATGTTGCGTCTCCCAAGGCGGAAAGGGAGTTGATTAGGGCGTTGGAATTGAACCCTCAATTATCTGAAGCGTATGCGAGTTATGGTGATGTGAAATATAACTATCATTGGGATTGGGCGGGGGCTGAAGAGGTCTATAAAAAGGCCATATCGATTAATCCCAACTACCCTGAAGCACGCCGTTGGTATTCACATCTGCTTTTGATGTTGAATCGATTTCGAGAAGCACACCAACAAATTGATGTTGGGATTGAATTAAAACCCACATCGCCCATTATGTATTTCGGCAAGGCAGTTATCTATTTGCGGGAATCAAAGTTTGATGCCGCTAAACAATTCGGGAGCAGGATGATTTCATTGGATCCGAATTATGTTATGGGGTTGCACTTGTTAGCTCAAAGCGAGTTTGGTCTTGGGAACTTTGATGAGTCGTTACGGTTGGCCGATGAGGGGGCAAATAAATTTAACAATCACCCGATGTATTTGACTGCAAAGATGAGGGCTTTACGTGAGTTGGACAGACTGGAGGATGTAAAACGCCTGAGGGATGAGTTGCTTAAAAAGCAGGAATCAGATTTGGTTCCTGCGATGATGTTAGCCCGGGGAGAGTACTATTCGGGAAATATGGAGGGTTCTATTGCAGAACTGGAACAAGCGTTGGAAGATCGGGCCATTGAATTGTTTCCTTTTGATCCGAGAAAAGAATTTGAGAAACTAATTGGCTATCCCCGGTTCGATGCGATCTGGGAAAAGGTGGATTTGCCACCGTTAAAAAACTGATGGCGGCTGAGGTATTCATCAGTTATTCAAGTCAGGATTTTGAGGAGGTTCATAGCATTGTCGAGCGGCTTCGCGGGGTGGGGGTATCGGTTTGGATGGACGAGGGGGGCATCGAGGCGGCTACATTGTGGTCGGAGGCGATCGTCGAGGCGATCAACGACTGCAAGGTGCTGATCATAATGGTGTCCGGTCACTCGACCGATTCCCCGAACGTGGTTAAGGAAGTGATGCTCGCCTCAGAATCGGGCAAAGTAATCCTGCCGGTTTATCTTGAGGAGGCGGAGATTCCGTCCCGACTTAAATACCAACTCACCGGCATCCAGCACTTGGAGGCGTTTGCCCTGTCCGAATCCGGTTTGATCGAGGAACTGCGACGTGGCTTGGCCATCAACGGAGTCACCGTCCCAGGCATCGAGACCTCCAGCACCGTCGCCCCCGCAAAACCGCCATCCCACCGTCGAAAGAAAAACGGCAATTCGACTCGATTGCTACCGTTGGCGGCCGGCTGTTTGATTGGTGTGTTGATCGGTTGGTTTGCGGTCGGGAGCGGGAGTCGGCGGACTGAAATTTCGCCCGCGCTGACAACGGTCAACGCTTCGATTTCGTTGCCGGAAACGGCTCCGTTGGCGGATGCTTCAGTAATTCAGTACGGTGCCTCTCGGCCGAATATCGCGATGGCATCGGACGGTTCGTTTTTTGTGTACGCTGCAAAAAACAGGAAGAGCACGATGCTTTACAAGCGCAAGTTGGATCAGGATTCGGTTGAGGCTATCAACGGTACGGAGGGCGGTTTTGCCCCGTTTCTCTCGCCCGATAATCAATGGGTTGCGTTCATCGCAGACAACAAGCTAAAAAAGGTTTCCTTGAGTGGAGGGAGTCCACAAATATTGACTGATGCGCCTCACTCGGTGGGCGGAACTTGGGCGGACGATGGGCTGGTTTATTGCACAACAAACGAAGCTGCGGAAATCTTCTCCATCAATGAGAACGGAGGCGAATCTAGCAAAATTGAGGTAAAGGACAATCTGCAGGTCGAGGGATACCCAGGATTGCTGTGGCCGCACGCGTTGCCCGGGGGACGGCATCTTTTGGTTTCAAGCCAACTCAACCCGCAAAAGCAATTCTCGGTTCATTTACTGGATGTCGAAACAGGTGAATCACGGCAATTGGTTTTTAACGGTGGATGCCCGCACTACCTCTCATCCGGCCACATTGTCTATTGCCGTAAATCCGATTTGTTTTCAGTAAGGTTCGATCCTGGGACACTGGAACTTGTCGGGGATGAACAATTGGTGCATGAGGGTGTTCGTACCGGGGGGAAATACGCCGGGCAGTTTTCCGTGGCGAAAGATACCGGAACACTTGTGTACTTGCCTGGAGTCTTCGGCCGGTCGGGGGGGCTGACTTGGGTGGATCGCAACGGGAATGAGGAATCACTTGGATTGAAGGAAAGGGTTTTCGGCACCTACAATTTATCTCCCAAGGGAGACCAACTTCTTGCACAAGTGTGGGAACCCACAGCCAGTGTTTGGTTGTTTGACCTGGAGAACAAACTTGAGTCAATAGTTGAACAAAGTGCTTCCGATGGTTTTAAGGGGTTTCCACGGTGGGATGCGGATGGGGATGAGTTTACATTCAGCTCTACCGAAGGTGAATTGCACGAAATTTTTTCCAGAAAATTAGCGAACCCAGCTTCCCTGAAATTGATCGAAGGCACACCGGATACCATCAAGATCGAGGGAGTCTGGACGCGGGATGGCAAGCGATATGTCTACAATCATTTTACCGAAGACTCGAAATGGGATTTGTCCGTATTTAACAAGGAAACCGGCAGCCATGAACCGTTGATGACCACGGATAAAACCGAGTGGGGGCCGCGGATCTCTCCGGATGACAAATGGGTCGCCTTTACCATGGACAAAACGGGTGGTGCCTATGAAGTATTTGTCATCCCGATCGACGGCGGAACGCCGCAACAGGTTTCATTTGATAACGGACTGGAGCCGGTATGGACTGCTGACGGGACGGAACTAATCTATCGTGAAGCCAAAAAACTGGTTGGTCGTAAATTGAAAAATTCCAACATTCTGTCATTTAGGGAACCTTACGTGATTTATGAGGGTAATATTATGGCCATACCCGGCCACTCCTACGATGTCTCCCCGGATGGGCAGCGGTTCTTGGTGGTAAAAGAGGTTCACCAGCAAGGAGAATCACGGGAACTGAAAATCATTACCCACTGGTTCTCCACGTTTCTGGAATGAGGTGAAAGGCCAGTGCTAACGGATGAAATTTTCCGGAGTGTGGCGATGTTTTTAAATTCCCGAAGTATTTTTTTGTCGATCGTGATCAACGGAACTTCGAGGGGCTTGGCCAAGCTCACATTATTAACCACGAAGAGAAGAAGGGCACGAAGGATTAATCTTGCGAGGATTTATCTTCGTGTGATTCGTGGTTTCGAATCTTCATCCTTAAAGATTCCAGCTCACCGAAACGCTCTTTTTTAGTTAAGGTAAATTAGGCTGTTTCGCTCAAGTTTGCGGCGATTCTGGAGGCCGGACAAGTCTGCTCCTTGCGGGTTTCGAGGTTTTTGACTGTGGCTTGGTTGGTGTCCTGCAGGGTGATGAGCCACTTGGCTTTAAGCTCAAGGGCGCGCTTGAGTTGCTTGTCCGGTTTGGTTTTGAGCAGGGGGTACTCGGTGGCGAGGCCGCCTTGGCGGAGTTGCTGTACGAGGCCAAGCGATGCGTCGCGCAGCGACTCGTCGTCGATCTGCACATAGGCTTCGAGCGCTTGGCCAAGCGGGGGAACCAAGCCGCGATCTTTCAATAACTCAGCCAGCACGACGTCGCCCATGCCGAAGCCCAGCGCGGGTAGGTCGCTTTTGCCGCCGGAGACGAGCTTGACCAGGTGATCGTAGCGGCCGCCGCCGGCGATGGCGCGGAATTTGCCCCGCTTGTCGAACGCCTCGTAAACCGGACCGGTGTAGTAGGCCAAGCCACGGATGATCCGGTAGTCAATTTTGATGAAGTCACCCAAGCCGCGCGCTTCGATGTTGCCGATGATGGCGGCGAGTTCGTCGGTCGGTTGGCCGCTCTCGATGAAATCGTTCAAGTGCTCGATGGAGAAAC
>JABGZB010000372.1 GCA_018674955.1 Verrucomicrobiota bacterium
ATCCTCCGGCTTGCCGCTGCCGTTGGTTGTGCGGTCAATCGTGTGATCGTGCATGAGCACCAGTTTTCCATCCCCGGTGGGGGCCACGTCAAACTCGATCATCTGCGCGCCCAATCGGATGGCTTCGCGAAACGCAGCAATCGTGTTTTCCGGATGCGTGTCGCTCGCGCCCCGGTGGGCGCACACTCCACGTGTTGGCATCTGCACCTGCTCAATCCGGGCAGGTTGCCTGATACTGGAACACCCTGCCAGCAGCGCGACTGAGATTATTGAAAGTAAGTTTTTCATTTTCCAGAGATTTCAAGTCGGCTCCAGTTTTGTCGGTTAGTGGTTGAAGCCGAAGATGCGGGATTGGTGATCCTGGGCGGGGAAGAATCTAGTTAAGGCTTGGCGGAGTTGGTGGGTGGCACGCCGGAGGGCGAGGCTGTCGGCGGCGAGCAGCTTGATGCTCCAGCCTGCGGCGACCAGGCGGCTCGCGCCGATCCGAATGTCATCCGACTGAATGGCGTTGATTTTCTCGACCCAACTGTCGTCCGCCCACGCGGCTTCACTGATGACGCACGCGGAGGCGTAGTGGCCAAGCGGGAAGGGCTGCTTCATCGCGGCGAAGGCGGGACTGTCCGGCTCGAGCACGAAACGCTCGCGCAACACCAAGCGGCCCGCGTAGGTGACGTTGCATTCCCAATCGATCGCCTTGTAGCGAAACGACTCGCCGTGGGCGACGCGTCCGGGCGCGATCGTCTCGAGCAGCAGCAGTTCGCCTCCCTCATCGATGCTGATGTCGGCGGACTGCCTGTAGCGGCTGAGACGTTGCGGGATGAATGGCGCGGGGCAAAACTCGAGCCGGGCCCCCCTGGCCAAGCGGAAGGTCTGCCGCAGCTCCGCTCCATCGCCGTTCATGGTATGGGCGCGCCCGGCGCTCGGCGTGATGATGCGCAGGCGTGCGCCCTCGTCGAGGGTGACGCTGCTCGTGAGCCGGTCGCCACCAAACAGCCCGGGCGTGGGGCTGGCGAGTTGCAGCAGCAGCGCGTCGCCGTCCCAATACGGTTTGCTGATGTGGAAAGGCGCGGAGAACGACTGCTCGCGGAGGTAGCTGCGGCCGTTCGCGTCGCGGGCACAGGTGAGGTCGAGATGGCCGGCGAGTGTCGGCATCACGTCGCCTCGAACAGGCATTCGCGCTTGATCCACCCGACCACGTCGTCGAGTCCCTTGTGCGACTTGAGATCGCAGAACAGCGTCGGCCGGTCGCCGCGCATTTTTTTTGCGTCGCGCTCCATCACGCCCAAGTCCGCGCCGACGTGCGGGGCAAGGTCGGTCTTGTTGACGATCATAAGGTCGCTGAACCGGATCGCCGGGCCGCCTTTGCGAGGAATTTTGTCGCCGCCGGAAACGTCGATGATGTAGATGAACGCGTCCACCAGTTCCGGCGAGAAGGTCGCCGACAGGTTGTCGCCGCCACTCTCGACGAGGATCACCTCAAGGCCGTCGTGGCGTTCCTCCATTTGCGCGATGGCCTGGTTATTCATCGTCGTGTCATCGCGGATCGCCGTGTGCGGACAGCCGCCGGTCTCGACGCCGACGATTCGCTCCGCGCCGAGCGCACCGTTCCTCACGAGAAATTGCTCGTCCTCGAGCGTGTAAATATCGTTCGTGATCACGGCGAGGCTGTAGTCGTCGCGGAGCGCCTCGCAGAGCCGCAGGGCGAGCATGGTTTTGCCGGAGCCGACCGGCCCACCCAGCCCAATCCGCACCGGCCGATCAAATCGTTTGTTGCTGCTCATGAGATAAAAAGTCGGCTGAAAGCGGTCTCGTGCCGCGAGCTGCTGATGTCGAGCGCGGGACACAGCCAGCCCATTTCTTCAATGGAAATCCGCTTGGCCCGTTCGACCACTCCGCCAGTTTGGCCCAAGGCCTCGGAGAGGATTTTTTGACAGGCCAACTGGCCCATGCGGACAAGCTTGAGCGCGGCGTTCACGAACGGCGTGAGCCCGTGGTAAAACGCGAGGCCAAGCGTGTCGTCGAGTGGCATTTGGCCAAGCGCGCCCTGCGTGCCGAGCACGATCGGCTCGTACGCCTCGAGCCGCTTGGCCAGGCGGGCCTGCTCGATGTCGCGCCAAAACGGCTCGCCGGTTAGCTCAAGATTCAGCGACAGCCGTTGGCGGCCGGTGCGGGCGGTGGCTTCGCGAAGTTCGCGCGACGGCTTCATCGCGCCGTAAAGCTGATCAAGCTCGCAGAGCTTGGCCAAGTCGGCGTCCTGCGCCGCCGCGAACGCCGCTGCCGCCGTGGGCAACTCGAGTTTCTCGAGGCCGGGAATGATCATGTCGTGGATGAACGCGCGGAAGTCGGCTTCGTCGTTGATCAGCCCGTCCTGCACCGCGCCCTCCATGCCGAACGAGTGCGCGTAGGCGCCGGTCGGGAACATCGAGTCGGAGCGTTGCAGCAGTTGTGGCAGCCAAGTGTTCACGAGATGAACTGGGTCAGCCGTGCGAATGGTCGTGACTGTGCCCGACGCCGTGATCGTGCGAATTATCGTGACTGTGCCCGGCCCCTATCGAGCCTTTCATCGGCTGAAAAATCTCGTCTTTTATTTCAAACGCGATGCCCATGCTGGTGAACAGTTGCCGCACCGCCGGGTCGTCGCCGACGCGAATCTCGCCCACAGCGACCTGCACTGGCATGTGGAGGTTGCCAATCTGCCAGCCGGTCTCGGCCGCCTCGGTGGCGTCGCCCGCCAGACGGATGGCGAGCACCGACTCGGGCGTCTGCCGAATGTGATAGCGATGCGTCGCCGATTCAAAAAAAACCGCGCCATGGCTAAGCGGCTCGGCCAACTCGAAACCAAAATCCGCGCCGTCACTCGCCTCACCGCGCCAACGGCGCTTCTGCAACTTGAACCGGTCAGCGACCAACTCGACCTCGGGCAACCCTGCGGCACCTGGCTCGATGGCTTGCTTGATGAGCTGCATGTCAAAAAAGGAAATAACGCTGGGCCAGGGGCAGCTCCGTCGCCGGTTCGCAGGTGAGCAATTCACCGTCGGCCTTGACCGTGTACGTCTCGGGGTCGACCTCGATTTTAGGCAGCTTGTCGTTGTACACCATGTCGGCCTTGCCGATGTTTCGCGTGTTTCTCACCGGCTCGACGCGCTTGCCCAAGCGCACGCGGTCAGCCAATCCGGACTCGTGCGCCGCCTTACTGACAAAGGTCACGCAGGTCTCGAACCTGGCCCGGCCGTGCGCGGCAAATTGCGGCCGGTAAAACGTCGGCTGCGGCGTCGGGATGGAGGCGTTCGGGTCGCCCATATTGGCGCAGGCGATCATGCCGCCCTTAAGGATCAACTCCGGTTTTACCCCGAAAAAAGCCGGTTTCCACAAAACCAAGTCGGCCAACTTGCCGACCTCGACCGAACCGATCATGTGCGACATCCCGTGCGCGATGGCGGGGTTGATGGTGTACTTGGCGATGTAGCGCAGCGCGCGGAAATTGTCAGCGGCCGGGTGGTCGACGGAGTCGAGCTTGCCGAATTGCTGCTTCATTTTGTGTGCCGTCTGCCACGTGCGGATGATCACCTCGCCGACGCGGCCCATCGCTTGGCTGTCGCTCGACATGATCGAGAACGCGCCGATGTCATGCAGGATATCCTCAGCGGCGATCGTCTCGGGGCGGATGCGCGACTCGGCGAACGCGACGTCCTCGGGGATCTTCGAGTCGAGGTGATGACAGACCATCAGCATGTCGAGATGCTCCTCGATGGTGTTGACGGTGAACGGCCGCGTGGGGTTGGTCGAGGACGGCAGGACGTTGGCCTCGCCGCAGACGCGGATGATGTCCGGCGCGTGTCCGCCGCCCGCGCCCTCGGAGTGGAAGGTGTGAATCGTGCGCCCCTTGAACGCTGCGATGGAGTCCTCGACAAAGCCGGACTCGTTCAGCGTGTCGGTGTGAATGGCGACCTGCACGTCGAGTTCATCGGCGACGCCGAGGCAGCAATCGATCGCCGCCGGTGTCGTGCCCCAGTCCTCGTGCAGCTTAAGGCCGATCGCGCCGGCGAGCACCTGTTCGCGCAGCGGCTCGGCGGTCGAGCAGTTGCCCTTGCCGAGATAGCCGAGATTCATCGGGTACTCGTCGGAAGCCTCGAGCATGCGATGGATGTTCCAGATGCCCGGCGTGCAGGTGGTGGCGTTGGTGCCGGTGGCCGGGCCGGTGCCGCCGCCGGTCATCGTCGTAATGCCGCTGGCCAACGCCTCGTCGATCTGCTGTGCGCAGATGAAATGGATGTGACAATCGTAACCGCCGGCCGTGAGGATTGCGCCTTCGCCGGCAATAGCCTCGGTCGCCGCGCCGATGGTCATCGGGTTGCGCTGGCCGGTCTCGGGATCGACAAAAACGGAGCCAAGCCCGTCCTGGATGCCGGGGTTTCCCGCGTGGCCAATGCCGACAATGCGACCGCCCTTGATGCCGATGTCGGCCTTTATGACACCGAGTTTGGCGTCGAGAATCAACGCGTTGGTGATGACCACGTCAAGCGATTCGGCGTCCCTGGCCAAGGGCGATTGGCCCATGCCGTCGCGGATCACCTTCCCGCCGCCGAACTTGACCTCGTTGCCGTAGCCGGCGCCCTCGGCGATGAGGTCGCGCTCGACCTCGATGAACAAATCTGTGTCGGCCAGACGCACCTGGTCGCCGGTGGTCGGCCCGTAAATTTCCGCGTACTGCTGTCGTGTGAGAGTGAGTGGCATGTCGTACTCTTCCTGGTTATGCCGGCAACGGGCCGTTGACCTTGGCGTTGAGGCCGTGGACTTCGCGGCTGCCGGCGAGGGCGACGAGTTCGACTTCGCGCGCCATACCCGGCTCGAAGCGAACTGCCGTGCCAGCCGGGATGTTCAGGCGAAAGCCAAGCGCCTGGTCACGGTCAAACTCCAGCGCGGAGTTGACCTCGTAAAAATGGAAGTGGCTGCCGACCTGTATCGGCCGGTCACCGGTGTTGGAGACCGGCAGCGTCCGGGTCTCGAGATTCTCGTTTGCCGCGAGCGGCTCCGCGTCTGCAACTCTGATTTCGCCGGGGATCATCTGATGGGATTGTGAACGGTTACCAGCTTCGTGCCATCGGGGAAGGTCGCCTCGACCTGCACCTCGTGAATCATCTCCGGCACGCCCTCCATCACGTCGTCGCGCTTTAGGATCGTCGCGCCGTGGCTCATCAAGTCGGACACCGACCTGCCGTCGCGCGCGCCCTCGAAAATCTCGTAAGTGATGATGGCGATCGACTCGGGATGGTTGAGTTTCACCCCCCGGGCCTGCCGTCGCCGGGCCAGGTCGGCGGCCACGACAACCATTAGTTTTTCCTGTTCGCGCGGTGTCAGATGCATGGCAAGCGGTCGGGGAGTCTATTGCCGGTTCATACGGCGCGCGAGTCAAAACCGCTGCGTTCGATCAAACGCTGAGGTGCTGGCGCACGATGGCCTCGCTTAGTTGCGGCGTGTCGCCGTCGGCGACCACTCGGCCCCGGTTCATGATGTAAAAATGATCGCCGAATTCCTTGATGAAATCGACGTACTGCTCAACCAAGACCACGGTCATTTCCTTCTCGCTGACGAGTCGCCGCAGAACCTGGCCAATCGCCTGAATGACATTGGGCTGGATACCCTCTGTCGGTTCGTCGAGCAGCAGCACACGCGGCTCGCCGACCAGTGCGCGGCCGATGGCCAACTGCTGCTGTTGCCCGCCGGAGAGGTTGCCTCCCTGCCGGGCGCCCATGTCACTTAGCACCGGGAACAGGTCGTAAATTTCCTGCGGGATGGAACGGACCCCATCAGTGCGGGCAGACAGGCCGACTTCAAGATTTTCCTTAACCGACAGCCGCGGAAAAATCATCCGCCCCTGCGGCACCAGCGCGAGGCCGGATTGGGCACGCTTCCTCGCCGGTGTCTTGGTGATGTCCCGGCCGTCGAGGGTGACGGTGCCTTTCGAGGCTTTCTCGAGGCCAACGATGTTGCGCATGAGCGTGGTTGTACCGACGCCGTTGCGACCCATCACGCAGACAACCTTGGCCTTGGGCACCTCGATACTGACGTCG
>JABGZB010000373.1 GCA_018674955.1 Verrucomicrobiota bacterium
AAGAACTGAACCAAGGCGGGTGTCTTCGCCCCGATGAAGCCACCGGCTATGGCAGCGACCACGCTCAACGAAAGCAGGGCGTATGTTTTCTTGATGGCAGCGGAACGGGTCTCGTCGAGTTCCGTCGTTCCGAACAAGCCCTGCGTGATTGGAATGTTGTTTTGCAAAGTACTCATATCGCCATTCATTCTGCCATTTGGCGTCGCTTGCGGCAATTACAAAAATCGTCCGGCATTACAGCTGTGTTGCAATGAGATTGCCTCAGACTGCCACGGGGGATAGCTTGGCCAAAGCGCGCTGGCATCATGCTACTTTCACTCTCTGTACGGATTGCCGAGGAGTTTCACTCCAAGGAGGAGGCGTCGATGCCGATCGGCGACTTGTCCCGCTTGGCCAAGCGCTGCGGCTACGGTGCGCTCTGCATGAGGGCGTCTCAAGTGGGGGTGCATTCGCCGCCGGAAGCTGTTGAGGAAGCAGCCGGTTGCCTGGCTGAAACCGGCTTGGCCGTGAGCATGGTCACCGGCGACTTTGACACGGTTTACAACAATGAAAAAGGGCCAAGCGCGTTGACCAATATCACGCCGCACCTCGACCTGGCCAAGCGCCTGGGTGCGCCGCGAATTCGTGTCGCGCTCAAGCAGGAGTCGGACATCGCCCACGCCCGGCGTGCCGCCGACGAGGCGGCCGAGCATGGCATCCAGCTTGTGCACCAATGCCACACTCTGAGTTTATTCGAGACGGTGGAGAGCATCGAGCGGACGTTGTCGGCGATTGACCGGCCGAACTTCGGCTTGGTTTACGAGCCCGCGAATCTGGAAATTTGCGGGCAGGATTACGGACAAGCGACGATCGAGCGCTTGGCCAAGTGGATCTTTAATGTTTATCTGCAAAACCAGTTGCTCAAGCCGGACGGCGCATTGACGCTGCCGACGTGGTGCGGGGGCGACGTGTCGTTCGACTTGATCTCGGTGCACTCGCCCGGAGGGGTTGATTTTGATCGTGTGTTCGCCGGGTTGAAAGCAGTCGGCTACGCCGGGACGGTCACCGTGCACCAGTCGGCGCAGCCAGGGGAGACGCCGGAGGAATCGGCCAGCGGCACGGCGGATTTCCTGCGCGGTTTGATTTGAAATTGCCACGATGCTCACATTGAACACCATGAAAATATATCGTCACGTTTCCTTTGTTATTGCGTTGCTGTTTGCTGCGCAACTTACAACGGCCACTGAGCCGTTGATACTTGGCAAGCACGGCACGCAGCGCGAGTTGTTCGTCGATGGACATGTGATCGCATCGATGAGCGGCGGCGCAACACAGCACTTGCATAAGCCGGAACCGAGGGAGGTTGTGTTCATCACCGACGCGCCGTGGGAGGGGAACACCAGCGCGTATTACACGATCTTTCGCGATGGCGATTTGTTCCGGATGTACTATCGTGCATCCCACTGGGATACCGAGGCGAAAAAGGAAACACATCGCGAGGTGACCTGCTACGCCGAGAGCCGGGACGGCATCCACTGGGTGAAGCCGAAACTTGGCCTGTTTGAGTTCAACGGCTCAAGGGGAAACAACATCGTTGTCGATGGACTTGGCACACATTGCTTTGTGGCGTTCAAGGATGGCAATCCCGCCTGTCCTCCCGAGTCGCGCTACAAGGGCATCTCCCGCGGCCGACCCGTTGGGAAAAAAGGACTGTATATTTTCGAATCGCCCGACGGCATCCGCTGGAAGCTGACGCGGGATGAACCGGTGATCACCGAGGGCGCGTTTGATTCGCAGAATCTTGCCTTTTGGGACGCACACACGCTGCAGTACCGCGAGTATCATCGCACGTTTGTCAACGGCGTACGCGTCATCATGACCGGCACGGCGAGCGATTTCATCAACTGGACCAAGCCGGTGCTGCTCAAGTATCAGGGGGGGATTCCCGCGCAGCATCTTTACACAAACGCCGTACAGCCGTACGGGCGGGCGCCGCACCTGCTCATCGGTTTTCCCACGCGTTATCTGCCGGAAGAAGCGCAGCGCGTCGAGCCGACCCTGATGATCAGCCGGGACGGGTTGCACTTTCACCGGTGGCTCGATCCGGTGGTTCCGGAATCCGCTCCGAAAGACCGCGGCGGCAACCGCAGCAACTACATGGCGTGGGGTCTTGTCGAGATACCCGGCCGCCCGAATCATCTCTCCGTGTATGCCACCGAGGCGTATTACACCGGCCCGGACAGTCGCGTGCGGCGGTTTGAGTACCGGAAGGACGGCTTCGTTTCCATTCGCGCCGGAGCGGAGGCGGGCGAGTTGATCACGAAGCCCATCACGCTTGGCCGCTTGGCAGACCACCTGACGCTCAACTACCGCACGAACCAGGGCGGCCAAGTCCGCGTCGGCCTGTACCAGCCTGATGGCACAGCCATCCACGGCCACTCACTCTCCGAGTGCCAACCCCTGACGGGCGATCAACTCAACCAAACTGTCATGTGGAAAAGCGTCAACGGAAACATCGTCGACAAAACCAATGCAGACATCAGCCACCTGCGCCAAACCCACACGGCGGTGCAGCTGCGGTTTGAGTTGAAAAATGCAGATCTGTTCTCACTGCAATTCCAGCCGTGGCTGCAATAACTTCAGGCTATAATCGATGGCATAGATTGTAATTGACTTCACCCGATAGTTTGCCCAATATCGGCGGCTGGAAACTAAAGGAACACAAACATGACAGCATCAGTAATAATATTGGTAGGGTTTGTTGGTTTGGCGGTCATCGTTGGCATGTGGGCGATGGGCATTTACAACGGCTTGATCCGCAAGCGCAACGCCAAGGACAACAACTACTCGCAGATCGGCATCCAGTTGACGCGCAAGTACGACCTGATCCCCAACCTCGTGAAGTTGGTTAAGGGCTACATGAAACACGAACGCACCACGCTGGAGGAGGTTATTCAGGCACGAAACATGGCAGCCAACGCCAATGCGGCCGTCAGCGCCAACCCAGGCGATCCGGCGGCGATGAAACAGATGGTGGCCGCCGAGGGCACGCTTGGCGGCGTGATGGGACGCCTGTTCGCGCTGAGCGAGTCGTACCCCGACCTCAAGGCCAATCAAAACATGATGCAGTTGACCGAAGAACTGACCTCGACCGAAAACAAGGTGACTTTTGCGCGGCAGGCGTTCAACGACTCGGTGATGGGCTACAACAACGCGCTGCAGGTGTTCCCTGCCAACATGGTCGCCGGCATGTTCGGTTTCACGGAGGCGATCTTCTTCGAGGTCGAGGGCTTGGGGGATGTCGGCAAGGCCGTCGTCACCGCCGATCAAAAGAAGGACCTCGACATCTCGTTCGACGACATGTGATCCCGGCGACACGGGATCAAGGGATCGCTCAACATGGACTTCTTTGAGCGCCAACATCAGGCCAAGAAAAAAACCGGGGTTCTGGTTTTTCTTTTTTGCGTCTCAGTTCTGCTTATTTCCCTGCTAAACCATCTACTAGTCGCCACGGTGCTCGGTGCCTCCAGCGTGAGAGAGGAGAAAATGGAATTCGAGACAACCGCCTACACCGATCCGGTGCTCGCCGTCTTGGTTTTTATGGGGACGTTCGCCGTAATTGGCATGGCTGGGTTGTTCCGGCGCGTTCAACTGAGCGGTGGCGGTTCCAGTATCGCGGCGATGATGGGTGGGCGGCTCGTCAACATGGCCACCACCGACCCCGACGAGCGCAAGCTGATGAATGTCGTCGAGGAAATGGCCATCGCCTCAAGTGTAGCCCTGCCAGAGGTTTACGTCATGGAGGGTGAAGAGGCCATAAACGCTTTCGCCGCCGGTTACACGCTCGACGATGCCGTGATCGGTGTCACCGAAGGCTGCATGCGCAAGCTTTCCCGCGACGAGCTACAAGGCGTCATCGCACACGAGTTCAGTCACATTCTTAATCAAGACATGAAGCTCAATCTCCGTCTAGTCTCCGTGGTTTTTGGGCTCATTGCGCTGGCTGTCATCGGGCGTGTTTTGTTACGAATCGGTTTTTATTCATCGCACGGTCGTAGTCGCCGTAGCAGCGAAAACGGGGGAGGAGGCGGGGCTCTTGCCATCGGCATCATCGGTCTTGGCCTTATGGCTACCAGCGGGCTGGGCATCCTCATGGGCAATCTTATCAAGAGCGCCGTGTCGCGTCAGCGCGAATACCTCGCTGACTCCTCGGCCGTACAGTTCACCCGCAATCCCGAGGGCTTGGCCGGTGCGTTAAAGAAAATCGGCGCGCTTAGCGGCGGTTCCCGACTGCTCAGCACCCCCAACGCGGAGGAGGCCAGTCACATGTTTTTTGGCAACGCACTGAGCCGGTCTTGGTTTTCCATCACCTCCACCCACCCACCGCTGCTTGAGCGCATTCAGCTGCTTGAGCCAAGTTTCGACGGCGACTTTTCCGGTGTGAGATTCGATCAGCCGCAGCCGCCAAGACGGCAGAGCGCACCGAGCAAAACATCCGCCGGGATCCCGATTCCCGGCATGGGCGATGCGCTTGGCCAAGCGCTCCCGCCGGTGATCATGGGCTTGGCTGCGGCCGGCAAAGTGCAGGTCGGCTCGGCCGCTGCGGTCGCCGACTCGATCGGCAACCCGACCCAACAGCACATCGACTTTGCCGCCGCGCTGCTTGCGTCACTACCCGAGTCGGTGCGCGCTGCCGCCCACGACACGCACGACGCCTGCGCGCTGGTGTTCGCCCTGTTGCTCGATCCGAAGGACGGGCCGGTGCGGAAAAAGCAACTTGGCCAAGTGGACAAACTCTTCGGCGAACAAATGGCCAAGGCCACCCTCAAGCTGAGCGGCGAGGTGGCCACGCTTGATCCTCGGGCCAAGCTGCCGGTCGCCGACCTGGCTATTGGCGCGCTGCGGCGCATGGCAAGGGAGCAGTTCGATTCCTTTACCCACCTGCTGGAAACATTGGCGGCGGCGGATGAGCAGATTGACCTGTTTGAATTCTCGCTGTCCAAGCTGGTGATCCGCCACCTTGAACCGCACTTTTTGAAAGATCGTAAAAAAGTCGTCCAAGTTTATTCTCTGAAACGTTTAAACCACGAGTGCAGTGTGCTCATTTCATCGTTGGCCTGTACGGCCGGCAGCGACGATGAAACCATCAAAATGGCTTACGACGCCGGTGCGGCACACCTCGCCTCCGCAACCGAATTGAATCAATTGCCTCCGACAGAATGTGGCATCCATGAACTGGATCAAGCGCTGGTTGCACTTGTGGGAGTCGGGCCGAAGCTGAAGAGGCAACTCATTGAGACTGCTGCGGCCACCGTATCGGCCGATGGCTACCTGCAAATACAGGAAGCCGAGTTGTTGAGGGCTATCTCCGACTCACTCGATTGCCCCATGCCCCCGTTGGCCATCGTGCTTGATACGGGAGCGCAATAAACACTAACTATGGATTTCTTTGATCGTCAGCGTCAGACCAAGAAAAACACAGCCCGTCTAGTTTTTTATTTTATTCTGGCGGTACTCTTTGTTTCTCTGCTAAATCACTTATCAATTTCCCTGTCCATTCTCTTGTTAGGCCTGCTTTACGTTGGTGAGGAATCTGAACACGATGTAGGCGATGTTATAGAGTTTGTCCCTTTTTTGATGGATCTTCGCTTTATTGGGCTATCTGCGTTTCTTACCTTTTGTTTTATTTGTTCGGCGGCGTTGATTCGTATGTATCAACTTAAGAATGGATCTACTTCTCTTGCGCTAGCGATGGGCGGTCGTTTTGTCTCACCTTCATCTACTGAGCCTAAAGAGAGGCAGTTGCTTAATGTCGTTGAGGAAATGGCAATTGCTTCTTCTATTATAGCACCAAATGTTTTTGAGTTAGAAGGGGAGAGAGGAATTAATGCTATGGCGGTTGGTTCATCAGTGGATGATGCTGTTGTGTTAGTTACCTCTGGATTTTTGAGACAGCTTAACAGGCAGGAATCTCAAGGGGTTATTGCCCATGAATTCAGCCATATCCTTAATGAGGATATGAAAATTAACATGAGGATGGTGGTTGTGATTCATGGCATGATGGTGTTGAGGAATTTTGGAAACCTTTTAATATCAGGAATTGGATCTAGGAATTCCGATGGCGGCGGGTCACATCCCGCACTTATCGCCGTCGGTACTGCTTTTATAGTTACCGGTTCTGTTGGATCTGGGTTGGCCGGATTAATTAAAAGTGCGGTATCAAGAGAACGTGAGTATTTGGCGGATGCTTCTGCTGTTCAGTTCACTAGAAATCCTCTTGGGTTGGCTGGAGCTCTTAAAAAAATCGGGGCACTTAAATACGGTTCCAGAGTTAAATCGTATAAAGTTGAAGAGGTTAGCCATATGTTCTTCGGATCTTCGATACGTGCAGCCAAGGCGAGATTGTCTAGAACACACCCACCGCTTTTAGACCGTATTAAGCCCTTAGATCCAGCTTTCGATGGGGATTTTTCTAAAGTGAAACTTATTGAAGTCAATCAGATAGAGACACCGAAACCGTCCGATCCGTCTCTCGTGAAGGCCGTTGCTTTCGCTGAGATTGAAGCGGTCGAACAACATGCTGAAGCGGGTGCGGATTTGAACCAAAAGGGCAAGGACGGATCAACCCCGGTTGTTGTTGCGCCCTTACATGGATATCGGAAGTCTGCACAAGCCATGCTGGCGAATCTTGAGGGGGCGACAATTGAATCTAAATCTGCCTCTCTATTAGCAGATACCATAGCGAGCCCAACAATTAAGCACATTGACTTTGCTGTCGTACTTCTTCGGTCTCTCCCTGAAGTCGTCAGGGACGCGGCGCACGACACTCATGATGCATGTGCATTGGTTTTTGCATTACTCCTTGATAAACGGCAAGAGGCGGTTCGACAAAAACAGCTTGGCCAAGTGGGGGATGTCTTTGCGGAACAGATGGCCGTTACTACTGCTAAATTGTACGATGAAGTGATTCAGCTTGATCCCCGAGCCAAACTTCCGGTGGCGGATCTGGCCGTGGGATCGCTCAGGCAGTTGTCGCCGGATCAGTTTGCCTCTTTCAAGTACGTAATAGACAGCATGGTCAGCGCCGACCAGGCTATCGACCTTTTCGAGTTTTCACTTTCAAAATTGGTGATGCGCCACTTGGAACCGCACTACAATGGCGGGTGTAAAAAAGTGACCCAAGTTTACTCATTAAAGCGACTTGGAAACGAGTGCAGCGTATTGATCTCCGCGCTGGCCAATGTTGCTGGGGCAGATGAAGCAGCAATTCAGGTGGCTTTCGATGCAGGGGTAGATCAATTGGCGTCGGTGCCCGATATGAAACAGCTGCCTGCCGACAAGTGCAATTTCCAGCAACTGGACGAAGCTCTGGTCAAGCTGAATGGAGTTACATTGAAACTAAAACGCCTGTTGATCCAGGCCGCGGCCGCGAGTGTTTCGGCCGACGGCTATTTACAGGTACAGGAAGCTGAAATGCTACGAGTCATCTCCGATTCTCTGGACTGCCCGATGCCGCCTCTGGCCATTGCGCTCGACACGGCTGACTGACTGATGCCCGAGCCGATTGATCTTCCGGAATTGAAGCCCGCGCCGTTGGAGCCGGGGACGCTGTACCTTGTGGCGACGCCGATCGGCAACATGGAGGACATCACGCTGCGGGCGATCCG
>JABGZB010000374.1 GCA_018674955.1 Verrucomicrobiota bacterium
CGGCGCGTGCCGGTCAAGCGCGGCCTCGAACTCGCCGGCCTTGCGCTTGGCCAAGGCGGCAACGACGTCAGCCTGCGTCGCCAAGGTCTTGTCGTCCTTGGCTTTTGCGGAAACGGCGCGCGCTTCCGCCGCGAGTTGCCGTGCGTTTTGTGCGGCTGAGCCAAGTTCCATCAACTCGGCGGACAACCTGACCTTGGCTGCGTCGGCTTTAGACTTGGCCTCGCTGGCCGTGGCCAAAGCGGCCTTGGCTTTTGCGACTAACGCCTGCGCCGTCTTCAAGACGGTGTCGATATCGGCCTTGGCCTTGACCGCGACCTCGATGTTTTTTGGTAGCGCCGCGATTTCGTCGGCCAGTTTTTTTAGGCCAACCTCGGCGTCGGTCTTTTCCTTGGTTTTGTCGACTAATGTTTTTTCGTGCTTGGCCAAAGCCTCTGTTGCCTTTTTCGCGGCATCCCTGCCCTTTTTGAGATTTTTCTCTTCGCTCTCCACGTTGGCCTTGTGATAGCCAATCTCGGCCTTCACGAATGCCAACGCCTGCTCCGCCCTAGCCACCGACTCGGCGGCGAGCGGGTTGCCATGTAACTGCGCGGTCATCGTCCACTTGTCTGTGTCCCAAAGTCTCACCGTTGAGCCGCCGAGTGTCGTGACCTGTTTACCGTCGGCCCGAACCCGCAAACCGGTGACCGGCGCGCCGTGGTCAATTTCCGTTTCCACTTTGCCGTCCCCGACGTTGAGGACGAGCACCTTGCTGTCGGCGCAGCCGACCACAATTTTTTCGCCGCCCGGCAACACCGCCAGCGCCGGGATGTCGCCGCCAGGTTTCCATTCGTTGACGACGTGGCCGGGGTTGATCGCGGCCCAAATTTTGATCACGCCGCCAGGATGTGCCGAGGCGAGTTGTTCGTCATTCAGCCAAGCGAGGGCTTGGGCACCCATCGGCGCCAACTCGCGTGTGACCCGCTCGCCGGTCGCCGTTTCCCACGCACGCACCCGGCCGTCGGTGAACAGAACAGCGACTCGCTCGCCGTTGGGCGACAACGCCAATTGTGCGGCAACTTGGCCCGAGACTTGGTCTCGCCAAAGCGGCATCGCGCCTTGTAAGTCGATCGCCTGCACGCCACCGGCCGAGCCGGCGATGACCGCGCGCGCTTGAGCAGGCGCGACGACGATCGCCGTGACCGTCTCGCCGCCGGGCAGCAGGGTGAGCAACTCGTTCACAGCAGCCGGTTGCCGCTGCCAAAGCTTGGCCACGCGATAGCCGCCGGAGGCCAAGGTTTGGCCATCGGGGCTGAACGCCAGCGACTGCACCACGTCGCGATGCGCCACGGCGACGGCGGGATTGCCCTTGCCCAAGCTGGGGTCGCTCAAGCGCGCGGCCAAGCGGCGTGTCGGTAGGTGGTAAACAAAAATCTGGTTGCCGCGTCCGGAGGCGGCGTATTGGCCATCGGGCGAAATCGCCGTGGCATAAATCGGGGCGAGAGCGAAGGGAACGGGCCGCCAATTAAACTCCTGGGCCACCTGCGCTACCTCGCCCTTAGCACCCTCGTTGATCCACGACTGAATGAGGCCAAGCTGATGCGGTGTAAGTTTGTTGGCGCTGACCTTGTTTCGGCGAGGCGGCATGAACGGTGTCTCGATCTGCCGGACGTGGCGCATCAACGGACTTTCGGCGGCCTTGCCGGGAACGACCATCGCGCCGCTCTCGCCGCCCTTGGCGATGGTGGTGGGGGTCTCGAGATTGAGATCGCCCTCGGTGTCCCTGGCGTTGTGGCAGGCGAGGCAGTTTTTGCGGAAGATCGGCAGAATCTCGCGGGAAAAATCGACCGGTTTGTCACGGGTCAATTCAGCGACCTCCAGCACGGTCGGTTGATCTGCAGCGCTCAGCAACGGAACGGCCGGGATCCAACCCCAAGCCAGCATCGTGGTCAGTATCCGATATTTCATTTCACGTCGGGGAATATTCTCTGTTTTCAGGCTGGTTTGAAAGCAGTTTTTGGAGGGGAACTCGGTGGCCGGGCGATAGCTTCATTCACCAGGACAGGACGAATAAAACTGTGCCGGAATTCAACTCAGGCTTTGACTCGGCAAAAAAAATGTCTATTGTGTCGAAAGACAATAGGACTTATTTTATGAGCCAACTTAAAGACCAATCCGCAACGGGCAGCACCCGGCGCACGTTCATCAAGCAGGCCGCCACCGCCACGGCGGTGGCGGGGGCGGGCAGCATCATCAAGACGCCGGTTTACGGCCAAAACCAAGCGCCCTCAACCGGCCGGGTGATCGGGGCCAACGATCGCATCAACGTTGGCTTCGTCGGCGTGGGTAGCCAAGGGTTCAACACGCACGTTCGCCAGATCAAGAACAACGAAGCCAAGCACAACGTGACTGCGGCGGCGGCGTGCGACGTGTTCTCCGAGTACCGCGACCGCGCGCAGGAATTCATGGGTGTCAAGTCGGGCAATGTCTACAACGACCATCGAAAACTTCTCGAGCGCAAGGACATCGACGCAGTCGTGATTGCCACGGTGGATCACTGGCACGCGCCGGTGGCCATCGAGTCGATGGAGGCGGGCAAGCACGTACTGATCGAGAAGCCGATGACCCGCTACCTCAGCGAAGGGTTTGACGTTTACGACACCTGCAAGCGCACCAAGCGCGTGATGCAGATCGGCGCGGTGTTTTGCCTCGAGGAAAAATGGCACAAGGCGGCGCAGTTGGTTCGCGACGGCATGATCGGGCCGCTCGTGCTCGGCCAGTCGTCCTACTGCCGCAACAGCCCCAAGGGCGAGTGGAACTACGCCATCAACCCTAAGCTTACCGAGGCGAGTGTCGATTGGAAACGTTGGCTCGGCAAAACCGGTACGCGTCGGTTCAACGCCGATCACTTTTTTCGGTGGCGCAAATATAACCACTACTGCTGCGGCATCCTCGGCGATTTGCTCGCGCACAAGATTCATCCGTTGATGATCGCCAGCGGCAACCCGGAATTCCCGAGCCGCGTTACCTGCCTTGGCACGAAAGAGATCACCACCGACCGCGACGTGCCGGACAACACGCAGGTGCTGACCAACTTCCCGAGCGGTTACACGCTGATGGTTCTCGGCAGTACGGTGAACCAGCAGGGTGTGCCCGAGATGCTGCGAGGCCACCACGGCACGCTTTATTTCGGTGGCGACAAGGTTGACCTCAAGCCGGAGACGCCGTTCGGCGACGAGATCGACCCAGAGACATTCAGCGGCCTCAAGCCAAGCGGTGCAGACTTTGTCGCCGAGCACGCCGACTGGTTCGACGTTATCCGCAATGGCGGCGAGACCAAGGGCAACATCGACCTCTCGATTCGCGCCCAAGTGGTCATCTCGTTGGCTGAGATGTCCGAGCGGATGAGCCTAACTTTGCTATTTGACGAGAAGAGCCGGAAGGTCACCACCGGCACAGGGCAGGAGGTTCAGCCCCTCAACTACCCAGCTTAAGTCACTGGCTGCATAAGAATTACGAAAGCCCCGTCGCTTGGCGGGGGTTTTTGCGCCTTGGCCAAGCGGTTGGCCAAGCGGTTGGCCAACGGATCGATTGGAGCAAAATCGACTTCTGCGCTTGGGCAAGTTTTTTCTGTTTTTTTGGCGACGAGTCGATAAGCTCCCCGTTTCCGGCAATATCATGGTGATGTTTTCCGGTGTTTCCATTTATCCAAAAATACACTTAAAATGACAAAGACTCCATCGAACGAGCTATCACGCCGCAAGTTCATCTCACACTCCTCGGCAGCATTGGGCGCCACAGCGTTTGGCCCCTTTATCCTCAGAGGCCAGAACCTAAACAGCAAAGTCAATGTCGCTGCCATCGGCGCAGGCGGCAAGGGCAGCAGTGACACGGATAACAACGCGCGTTGCGGTGGCAACATTGTCGCACTGTGCGACGTGGATCTGAACACACTTCGGGCTCGTGGCGAAAAATATCCCGGAGCGGCCACATTCCAGGACTACCGCAAGATGTTGGACAAGATGGGCAAGTCCATTGACGCCGTCTCGGTGTCTACCCCGGACCATATGCACGCCGTCGCCGGCATCACTGCCATGAAGATGGGCAAGCATGTGTACGTCCAAAAACCGCTCACCCAATCCGTCTACGAGGCGCGACTCATGCGCAAGGTGGCCAAGGAACAAAAAGTAGCCACGCAGATGGGGAACCAGGGCAGTGCTGGAAGTGGATTGCGACGTGCAGTGCAGGTAATTCAATCCGGGATTATCGGTGATGTCACCGAATTACATGTTTGGTCAAACCGCCCTGTCTGGCCACAAGGCATTGATCGGCCAAAGGGCGCGGACCCAATCCCAGAACACCTTGACTGGAACATTTGGCAGGGTCCAGCCGAGCATCGGCCGTACAAGAAAGGTGTTTATCATACGTTTAAATGGCGCGGCTGGCAGGCATACGGCACCGGCGCGCTGGGCGACATGGCCTGCCACACCGTCAACATGCCGTTCCGGGCTCTCAAGATGGGCTACCCCACCGTCATTGAGGCGGAGGACTACTCCCCGATGAACAACGAGACCTACCCGCTGAACTCACGACTGCGTTTCGAGTTCCCCGCCCGCGACGGAATGGTTCCGATGAAATTCTGGTGGTACGACGGCAAAAAGGACGGCAATCAAAACCAGCCAAACAAGGACGTCGCCTCAAAAATTAGAAATACCTTCGGCAACATCCGGGGCAGCGGTTGCCTACTCGTTGGTAGCAAGGGCCAAATCTACACACCGGACGACTACGGTTCGCGTTACTACGTCGCACTGAATGACGAGAAAAAATTCAAGGACAGCAAAAAGCACGGAGCCGACCAGGCCATAGCGGACGACTACTGGAAATCCCCCGGCCACAATCAGGAATGGTTCGACATGATGAACGGCGGACGAGCTGCGTACTCGAATTTCGACAACGCCGCCTACCTGACCGAGATCATCCTGCTCGGCTGCATCGCCCTGCGCGTCGGCAAGAAGAGGATGGAGTGGGACGGCCCGAACATGAAGTCACCTAACACCCCGGAGGCCGCACAGTACGTCAAGCGCGACTACTTGAACGGCTACAGCATCTAGGCAACAACTAATCACCCCGGAACTCGCGGGAACCACCCGGCCAGCCAAGCGCTGCGCCGGGTTTTTTGTGGGAACCGCAGAGGAATCGGGAACCCTTAAATCTTCCAGCCGGAATGGTACGGCGGGTTGACGAGTTTATTTGCCGCGTCGTCGTTGGTGAAACGCATCGCCTTGTCATCCCACTCCAGCCGCACGCCGCTGCGCTGGATCGCGATCATCCCCAACAAGCCGATCTCGGACAAAGCCCCCCCATACTCGAACGGTGAGCCAGCGGGTTTGTTATTCCGAACAGCCTCGAGCCAGTTGTTCTGATGTGAACCCCGGACACGCGGAATCTTTTGATCCGGCTTGCCGAACTCCCTCATCTTCGCCTCTGGGATAATCCGGCAGCCCCCTGCCCCGTGCGAGCCATGCATGATCTTGCCCTTGTCACCCACCACGACCGCTCCGGTGCCGACCACTTTGCGGTTTTCATTCTTGAGTTCGTCCGGCTTCGGGATGGAATAGTCGCCGTCATACCAGACGACCTTCACCGGGCCGCGATCCCCCTTGGCCGGAAATTCATAAGTGATCTTTGCGCCCTTGGGATAAAACTCTTTGTGCTTCACCGGGTCATAACCTTTCGTGTCCGCCTTGATCGCGGTGGGCATCCCAAGGTCAAGCGCCCAGTAGGACGGGTCAAGCACATGACAAATCCAGTCACCAATGCAGCCGCTGCCAAACGCGGAATAACCGCGCCAGTTGAACGGCAAATAAGCCGGGTGATAGGCGCGATCGGCGGCGGGGCCAAGCCACTGATTCCAGTCCAGCCCCTCGGGCACCTCGTGTTGCTCGGTTCGCAGGGCACTCTGTTTGCCAATCTGGCAGTAGACATTCTTGAAGGCATCGCACCCCGCATGCACCTCGGAGACCTGCCCGATCGCGCCCGCCCAGATGAGTTCACAAAAAAAGCGGATGTGATCCGAGGAATGCCCCTGGTTGCCGACCTGCGTGATTACCTTTTTCTGCAGGGCAGCCGCGCGCAACGTCCGCACCTCGGCGACCGAGTGTGCCAGCGGCTTCTCCGAATAAACATGCTTGCCGCGCCCGATCGCCCCCATGATGGCAACCGCATGCGTGTGATCCGGCGTCGCCACCAACACAGCGTCGATCTGGTCGCCGACGGCATCGTACATCTTCCGAAAATCCTTGAATCGCTTGGCTTTCGGGAATTTCTTGAAAGACCCGGCGGCACGCCGGTCGTCCACATCGCACAACGCCACGATCTCCTCCCCGGCCATCGCGCCGAGGTCGGCTCCTCCTCGCCCGCCGCAGCCGATTGCGGCGATGCGAATCTTGTTGTTGGGAGTATTCTGCCCTTCGGCTGCCCGCAGCACGTGGCTGGACACAACCTGAAATCCGAATGCAGTCGAGGCTGACTTAAGTAGAAAAGTACGACGTTTCATTTTTATTTTGATAGTTTCAAAAGCTGCTAAATCACAGAGACCCTACCCGACCCGGTGCTTGGCCTTCAAGCCAAAAACAGCCTGCGCAAAAGTCAACCTGCTCACTGCTCACTTAATCTCTCCGCTTGGCCAAGCGCTTGGTTTCGGCCCCGGCCAAACCGGCACAATTGGATTGTTTTCTGAATACAGATAGCTAGCATCGGCGTCTGGACGCACAAGTTTTATCGATCAAAGAAAGAACAAATCATGACTGAAAATAAAATCACCCGCCGGAGTTTTGTTGAACGATCCCTGTTTGCAGGGGCCGCGATGACCCTTCCCACCCACCGCGTGCTGGGTGCCAACTCGGATGTCCGCGTCGCCATCATCGGCTGCGGAGGCAAGGGAACAAGTCATCTACGCGACTTCGCCACCAAGCCGGGCGTGCGGATCGTGGCCATCAGCGACGCCGACAAAGCCCACATGAACAGCGCCGAGAACCAGCTTAAAAACACGCTGGCCAAGCAGGGCGCTGACGTCGATGCCCGCTACAGGCAGCATCAGGATTTTCGTCATATTCTGGATCGACCGGACGTGGACGTCGTCGTCATCGCCACGCCCAACCACTGGCACGCCCTCCTGACCGTGATGGCCTGCCAGGCTGGCAAGGATGTTTACGTGGAGAAACCGGTCAGCCACTGCATCTGGGAGGGCCGCAAATCCATAGAGGCCGCTCGCAAATACAACCGGATCGTGCAGGCCGGCACCCAGCAGCGATCCGACCCGGCCCTCATCCACGCCGCGGAGGATATCCGCAAGGGAACACTCGGCGCGGTCCAGTGGATTCACTCACTGTGGTACCGCCACCGCGAGCCGATCGGCAAGGTCACCGGCCCCACCCCGATCCCCGAAGGCATCGATTACGACCTGTGGTGCGGTCCCGGTCCAAAGGGCCCGCTGATGCGGAAGCGGCTACACTACGACTGGCACTGGATTTGGGCCTACGGCAACGGCGACATGGGAAACATCGCCCCGCACAACTCAGACGACATCCGCCATCTACTCGGCATGACTGATGTGCCCAAGCGCGTCATGAGCGTCGGCGGCCGGTTTGGCTGGGATGACGACGGCGAAACCCCCAACACCCACTTCGCATTGTACGACTACAAGGTACCGCTCGTGCTTGAGATTCGCGACATGCCGCACGACAAAGACAACCGCGGACGGCGCGGCGTGTCCGTTTACCGGCGGTTCGGCAAAGGCGTGAAGTTCACCAACATCGTCAAGTGCGAGAACGGCTTTTACAACGTCACCCGGGGGGGAGGCTTCTCCTTTGACAACGACGGCAAAAAGATCCGGCAGTTCAAGGGCGACGGCGGCCGCAACCACGTCGCCAACTTTCTGAGCGCCGTCCGATCACGCAAATCCAGCGAACTCAACGCAGATATCCTCGACGGCCACCTCGGCGCAGTAATGATCCACCAGGCCAACGTTGCCCACCGCGTCGGGAAAGGATCCTCGGTTGATGAAATCCGCGAACGAGTCAATGGTCACTCGGAGGAAGGCGTCGAGACCCTGAACCAAATGCTCAAGCACCTCCACGCCAACGAGGTCGACCTGAAGAAGGACAAGCCGGTCCTGAGCCCATGGCTGACCTACAGCAACGAGAAGGAAAGCTTCGTGGGCGCACACTCCGAAAAGGCCAACAAGTACGTCAAGAACAACTACCGGGCCCCCTACGTCGTCCCGGAAAAAGTGTAGGCAAGGCAAAGATATACTAGGCACTAGCCTCTTACGACTTGCTCCTTACGAGACACGCCTTGCTGCCGTGGGACTTTTTCAACGCGCTCTGGGTTGTCCAGTAGTGCGTCTTCCATGTCCTCGGCGAACTGAAGGCGTCGTTCTGCCAGTTCGGCAACCTTGTTGAGTTCGCTTTCCTTTTTGATATGCGCTACCGGGTTGCCGTCCTGCTGAACGGCCGCCGGTACCTGATCCACTTGCGACCTCAACTGGGTGACCTCTTTTTCAAGTTCGTCGCGCTCCTCCTCCGCCAACCGTAGTTTTCGGGTGAAGCGATCAATCCGACGCTGAAGCCATTCCGGTTCATCCTGTTCCCCTTCGGGTTCAGCTTGTTCCGGTTCGGCTTCCACCTCGGATTCCGTTTCCGATTCCTCCTGTGAAAGAACGCGTTCGGTGTCCCCTGCCTCCTCGGTCGATTTCTCAACCGGCTCCGCTTCCTCCACCGCATAACCACTCGGCGATGTCTCTTCGGGTCCATTATCCTCAAAGTTCTCGACCAACATTTTGGTCAAGTCCAATTCGTCCAAAGGACCGTCTAGTCCCACTAGTCC
>JABGZB010000003.1 GCA_018674955.1 Verrucomicrobiota bacterium
CGCTCCAACACCTCGCGGAAATCCTTGTAGGCCTTAACGTCCGGGCCGCCCGCTTTTTGGGCTGCCTTGAGATGGTTTTCATCGACATCACAAACCGCCAAAAGCTTGGCCTTTGGGTTGACGTTTTTGAGGTGTCCCCGGCCCATGCCGCCGGTTCCAATAACGGCCTTGGTGATGATCTCGCTGGGAGGAATCTGGCCTTTGCCGATAACATAACGAGGGACGATGCTGATGGTTGCCGCCGCGGCCACAGCGCGACTGGCAAACTGCCGACGGGTGAGTTGATCTGTTTGTTTCATATGCCTGCTGGGGAAACCTACACCTACTGGCTGTGAAAATAAAGGATTCGAATGTCCTGCGGAGAAACCCGGCGAAGCAGCGAGATGTACTTGCGCTGTTGAGGGCCAATTTTGGCCGTCACCTCGACCTCGAAGGTCGCGCTTTCGGTGGCCAAAAACTGCTGGATCGAGCTGCCGTCCATCCCAAGCGGTCGCAGTGGCTCGCTGATTTGGTTCGGGTTGCGGTACGGCATGTCGTCACTCGTACCGATGGCCCCATCCAGGCCTGCTCGATACATGACGATTTCACGGACGATCTCCGGATCCATCCCGGGCAGCAGTTCCAGCACTTGGGGCGAGGCGGTGTTGACGTTGATCAAGCCGCCCGAAATGGCAGTGAAGTGCTTGGCAAACACGCTGTACAAGCTTGGTTCATCCCTGAATCCTTGGATCAATTTCAACTCGGTGATGTGGTCTAGCGGGCCGTTCTTCGAGTAATACGGCGGAGACTCGCTTAGGTACACATCGCTTTCCGCGCCGTTGAGCCCGGGGTTGTCGTCCGGATCCATCCAGTCACGCAATGAATCGATGTACACATCCAAATCGGTGGCGTCTACGCCGCCGTGCATCTCAAGGATGTAGCGCAACAAAGGCTCCGGCGCGCTGTTGATGTTGAGCTTACGCTCCATGTCGGTGATTTTTATGGAGAATGTCCCATTGCCGAGTTTCACGTTAGTCATCGGCAACTCCTCCCACGGCTCAAGCTCGGCCAGCGCATCCATACCGATGCGGCCCGGACCGCCGGCCCATTTTTGGTGAAGGGCATCCATCTGCTCCTCACCGCGTGCGCGCTTGGAGAGGAGAAAACGGGCCAACTCCACCCCGGAGCGCCCCAGCCAATCCATTTCCGGATTGAATCGTGTATTGCGGGCCAGCTTGGTCTCGACCCGCATCGAGTAGGCAAAACCGGTCACGATCACCGCCAGCGCCGCGACCATGATCATCACGATAATCAAAGCGATCCCGCGATCGCGCTTGGCCAAGCGGAGGGTCATGGCCTACCGCCTCCCCTGGAGCCGCCGCGGTCCCTGCTGTCGCCAAAGTTTCCATTCGGGCCTCTCCTGTTTCCGCTCGAGTTGCGCGAGTTGCCACCTGGCCGGTTAAACATGTTTCCGCTTGGGTATCTCGGGCCGTCTCCGCGTCCGCGAGCGCCGGCGTCCCTTGGGTCTCCGCGGCCTTGGCCTCGCGCACCGCCGCGCCCCCCGGCTACGCCAAGCTGAAACTCCGCCGGGACAGCCGACGAGGCCAGCGCGATCAGCTTGTGGTTTTCGTAAACCGACTCGCCGTGCCGGAACGACAGCGTGACGTGCGCCATCACCGGCAGCTCGTTTGTGTACAGCCACTCCTCCTCCCACTCCTCCGCGCCGTCGGGCAAAAATTTCACATTGAAAGCCACGACGTCGTTGGCCAGCACGAGCGGGTTCTCCGAGTCGTCGACGTTCGCCTCGAACAGGAACGGCTGCTGACGCAAGACCAACCGGCCCAGGCCATTGGTGCCCGGCTCCACCGAGAAGTTCACGCGCCGCATCGGCTGGTACTCAAACAGCGCGCTGCGAGGGAATGTCTCCGGCAGATGTGCTACAAAACTCAGGTAAGTGGAGTCCCCGCCGCCCTCGGCGATGAATGTGTAGTTTGTTTCGTTGGCGAGAAAATATTTGACCGATCCGAGTGATTGCTCGAGCGCGCGCATGGCGACCCGTTTGCGCTGGGCATCCGCCGCGGCCTCGAGCCCGATGCGCGTGGCACGATGAATCCCGGACCAACTGGAATAAATGCCGGTGATGATCAGCGCAAAAATCGACAACGCGATCAGCACCTCGATCAACGTGAACGCCAACACCCCCCTACGCTTGGCCAAGCGCTCTTGTCCAAAAATGAAATTATGGCAGTGAATTTTCATCTTCCTCGAGACCGCGTATCAGTGCGGTTTCGGCTTGAGCTGCTGGAGCCTCGACTCGATGTCGATCGGGATGAACGCGAATTACGCGACGAGCCGGTGCGCGACCGCGAGATGCCGTTGGCGCCATCCCCTTGGCCGCGGTACATCAGCACGCTGTGCTTTTGTGACGAGCCGCCGGGACCGTTTAGAGTGATGTCCACCTGATACAACCCCTGTTCACCGGGTTGACCCGTCCCGAAGTCCTCCTCGAGCGGCGGGTAAACATAAACATCACGCGCCCAGCCCCAGCCGGGATAATGGTCGCCGAAGTCGCCCGTCTCGAAACCCTCCTCCACCACATTGGTCAGCGACAACTCGGACGACACCCAGCCGATGTCCGGTTCGACGAATTCCAGGCGGCGTGCCGTGTTCAGGCTCAGCGTCGTGAGCGAGAGCAG
>JABGZB010000375.1 GCA_018674955.1 Verrucomicrobiota bacterium
GCTGTGCCTTGACGAGCCGCTGGCCGCGCTCGACGAGGAGTTGCACGGGGAGATGTGCCGTTTGCTCGAGCGCGTGCACCGTGAAACCGGCGTGACGATTCTGCACATCACCCACAGCCCAAGCGAAGCCAGACGCCTTGCCGGCTGCCACTTCCGCTTGGCTGACGGCAAAGTACTGTGCGATGAGTGAGCTAAGCAACCTGCCGGAACTGACGGATGTTGAGCGCGAGGTTTACTCGTGGCAAACGACCGTTGCCGGCTTCGGCGAGGAGGGACAGCGGCGGCTCAAGGCGGCCACGGTCATGGTCAGTCGCGTCGGCGGCTTGGGCGGCTTGGTGGCGTACGAACTGGCGGCGGCCGGGGTGGGCCGGCTGGTGTTGGCGCACGGCGGCACGCTCAAGCCAAGCGACCTGAACAGGCAATTGCTCATGCGCCACAATGCGCTTGGCCAAGCGCGGATCGACATCGCAACCGAATCACTCACCGCGCTGAACCCACGGCTCGAGATCGTCGCCGTGCCGGAAAACGTCAGCGAGGCCAACGCCACCGAACTCGTCGGGCGCGCGGACGTGGTGGTGGATTGTGCTCCGTTGTTCGAGGAGCGCTTCGCGATGAATGACGCCTGTGTGCGGCTGGCCAAGCCGATGGTCGAGTGCGCGATGTACGAGACCGAGGCGCACATCACGAGCTTCAAGCCAGGCAAGACCGGCTGCCTGCGGTGCCTCTATCCGGAGAAGCCGGACGACTGGCAGCGGCGCTTCCCGGTCATCGGCGCGGTGTCGGGTGCGGTCGGCTGCCTCGGTGCGATGGAGGCGATCAAGATCATCGCCGGGCTGGGCGAGCCACTCTTTAGCCGACTGCTTACCTGCGATTTGAGAGCGATGTCTTTCAATTCGGTGCGTCTGCGGCCAAGGGTGGATTGCCCTGTTTGTGGAGGGTAGCGCGATTTTTTATGCTAAAAAGGCGTTGGTATTTTGAAGGGCACAGCGTTAGCTTTGCCCGCGAGAAAAAATGAAACCGCTAATTACCTCTCAAAAAAAACAGGGATTCACGCTGATTGAATTGCTGGTTGTGATCGCCATCATCGCGATTTTGGCCGCGCTACTGCTGCCGGCCCTGGCCAGCGCCAAGGAGAGCGGGCGCTCCGTCAAGTGCCTCAACAATATGCGTCAGGTTGGCTTGGGCATCTACATGTACAAGGATGATTATGAAGATCATTTGCCCTTCGCCGGTTCGACTGACCGGAACTGGCATGAGGACTGGGTGTGGGGTGGTCCGGGCGATGCGGTATTGCAAAAAAATAGGGACTGGAGCCGCTACGATCGGAATATAGCGTTCCACGCCGAGGCGGGATCGATTTTCACTCATGTGACTGGCCAGGATATCATTCGCAACAAACGGATGCCCGATACGCGAAACAAGAAGGTCTATGGAGTTTACCGGTGTCCGAGCACGGGGCCGATCGGCTTGGCGTTGCGGGTTAACTTTAGCATGACAAGTTATTTGAACGGGCAAACCAGCGGCGTGAATCCCGGTGTCAAGTACTCGATTGTTCGGAATCCGTCCGAGAAGTTCCTGTTGCTGAATGAGGATCCGCACTCAATGCGCAACGCCAGCTTCCACCCGCACGGAACAGCGTTCGGGAATCGCAATGGCCAGGCCGTTGGAGTCAACGCGATGGGAGAGAAAATTCATACCATGCACAAGACCGGCATCAACGCTGGATACTTTGATGGCCACGCCGAGAGCGTCAAGCATGAGCGGATCATGGAAATCCAGAAAAGCCCGCAGTTGATCGACAGGTATTTCAACCCTTTCAAGTGAGGGTCGTATTTTGGCAAAAATTGTCGGACTGAACCCCGGCTCTTTTTTTTGGAAAAATCCGAACATCTCAAATGAAACAAACTACTGAAGCGTTTTCAGGAAAAAAAAATTGCATGATGCCGGCGGGCATCGACCGCCGTTTCTTGGCCGCCTGCATGGCGTTCACCCTTTCCGTTGCCCCGGCATTTGCTCAGGAGGCAGAAGATGAGAAAGGTGTTTTTGATCAAGTGGACGCAGCGGCTGGCTGGGTTGTGGGAAAGATTGCGGCTGTATTCTTTTACCCGATCTGGACTTTTGATAAAGTAGGAGATCAAGTTAAGGAGGTAAAAACGGAGGCTGGCGGAAGCGGTTATACGGTGGGTGATATCGTTGTCATTGTGGGCGAGAAAACAGCAGATGGCACCGAAACCAATAAAACCAAGTTTAAGGTCAAGTCCGTTAGCGATGGCGAAGTTCAGGAACTGACCATCGAGAGTGCCGGGCTTTATTCCGAAGTTCCAGAAAATTCAGTATCAGCGACAGGTGGTAGTGGAACTGGCTTGAGCGTTAATATTGAATGGGAACCAAAACACCCCACCATTCCCTTGGTTGTAGGTTGGCTGGTCGTGGGGGCTGTCTTTTTTACGCTC
Source organism: Verrucomicrobiota bacterium (assembly GCA_018674955.1). Lineage (GTDB taxonomy): Bacteria > Verrucomicrobiota > Verrucomicrobiia > Limisphaerales > UBA1096 > UBA1096. The sequence goes on from JABGZB010000375.1 coordinate 2,454, forward strand.
AGGATGGGGTTCATCAACTTTCGCGGTTTCAAGCACGCGATCGATGTTGTCCGTGGCAAATACGACAACCCCGACGCGGAGGGCGAGGTCAGTCATTTTCAAGCGCTCTCCTCTGCGCTTTCGGCGACGGTTGGCCTAGGTAACATCGCCGGCGTGGCCATCGCCGTCAGCCTCGGTGGGCCGGGTGCGATTTTCTGGATGATCATCGCCGGGTTCCTTGGCATGTCGTCGAAGTTCACCGAGTGCACGCTTGGCCAAAAGTATCGTGAAACCCGACCTGATGGCCGTGTCATGGGAGGGGCGATGTTTTATCTACAGAACGGATTGGCTGAGGTCGGCAAACGCACTGGCGGAACGATCTATCAACCGCTTGGCAAGTTTTTGGCAGTTGCTTTTGCTATCTTGTGCATTGGTGGTTCGTTCGGAGGCGGTAATACATTCCAAGTAAACCAGTCGCTGAATGCGGTTCAAGAAACCATCCCATTCCTAAAGGAAGCATACGTTGTATACGACGGCGAAGAAAGACGCGAATTTGATGCCACGCCGGCCGGTCGTGAAGAAGCTACTAATTATGCTCGTGAGGTAGAGTCCAAGGTTCATCACAGGTACAACCAGTGGGTGTTTGGGTTGGTCATGGCGGTGCTGACCGGCCTGGTTATTATCGGAGGGATCAAGCGAATTGCGCTGACCGCCGAGAAGATTGTGCCGGCCATGTGCGGCATTTACCTGCTGACCTGCTTGGCGGTGTTGTTCATGCACGCTTCAGAAATTCCCGCTGCGTTTAAGACGATCATCGATAGTGCCTTCAACCCAAGTGCGGCCTGGGGCGGCTTCATCGGCGTGCTGGTGATCGGCTTCAAGC
>JABGZB010000376.1 GCA_018674955.1 Verrucomicrobiota bacterium
AATCGAAACGCTGATCGATCCCAGCATACGGGACGGCGACCGGAGCGGTGTGATGTTTTGGCCCCGGGTCATTCCGGTCAATACCTCTGTCAACATCAACAACTCGACCGGATACGCCACAGGGGATCATTCCCTGAACGGCATCAACGTGGATGCGACGGAGGCGACACTTAACAGTGGCGACGTGTTGTATTTTGAGAAGGGAGGCGTGTTGACGCTGAGCACCAATGCCAGCTTGGAAGCCATGACGCTCTACGGGACGCTTGCCGGAGAGAACGTCTCGGATGATGAGACTGGATACAGAGAGAAGTCTTGGCAATCACTGAGCACTAATCTTCTGGGTAGCATCAGCACAGCAGCCTCAGCCGAGAGCGACTGGAAAATTCAGTTCCATCCCACAGCCAAGGCCTACGCCGGCATGGTCTCCGCCTACGCCAAAAACGACGCCACCACCTTCAACAACAAGCTTCGGGAGTATCAAGATTACCTCAAAAACAACGGCTTCACCATCGAACTCAGCAAGACTAGCAAGGAGTTCGCCTTCAACAACTTCGACCCGTTTTACAAGTGCGAAATCCTTTACGTGCTGGCTTTCCTGATGGCCTGCGGCGGCTGGCTCACTCTGGCCAAATGGCCAAACCAAACCGCCTATTACCTGATCGCTCTTGCCGCAGTTATCCACACATGCGGGTTGATTTTCCGCATGTGGCTTGAAGGCCGTCCGCCGGTGACCAACCTCTACTCGGCTGCGGTGTTCGTTGGCTGGGGCGCAGTCATCCTCGGACTGATTTTAGAACGCATCTATCGCGACGGCATCGGCAACGTCGTCGCCAGCTCGGTCGGCTTTGTAACGCTGCTCGTCGCCGGCGGACTCTCACTCAGCGGCGACACGATGGAGATGTTGCAGGCCGTACTAGACACCAATTTCTGGCTCGCAACACATGTGGTGATCATCACTATCGGCTACTCCGCCACCTTCGTCGCCGGCTTCCTCGCTATCGTTTATGTGGTGCGCGATTTTGTCGCCAACAAGATGCCGTTCGATAAGACGAATCGCTCATCCCTCACCAAGATGATCTATGGCATCGTCTGTTTTGCGACGCTGTTCAGTTTCGTTGGCACAGTTCTAGGTGGCATTTGGGCGGACCAGTCTTGGGGCCGCTTCTGGGGCTGGGATCCGAAGGAAAACGGCGCGCTGATGATTGTCATTTGGAACGCCGCCATCCTGCACGCACGCTGGGGTGGGATAATCCGCGAGCGCGGACTCGTCGCCATGGCAATCTTTGGCAACGCCGTTACCGCGTGGTCCTTCTTCGGGACGAACATGCTCGGTATCGGGCTGCATTCGTACGGCTTCATGGACAAGGCGTTCGCCTGGCTGATGGTGTTTGTCTGCATGCAGATCGTGATGCTGACCGGCGGCCTAATGATCGGCACACTTGGCCAAGCGGGCAAGCCGAGCGTCCAAAAAACCGGCCAATCCGCCCTGGGCCTGCCACCTTTGGCCCAACTCGCAATCGAGGCGCTTGTGATCGTCGCCAGCTTCGCCGTCACGATCTTCTACCTGCTGAAGGCGCTCGGAATCTGGCTTTGATCAGGCCAAGCCGCAGTTTTTGCGGGCGCGGTCGAGAACGATGGTTGCGCGGGCGCGGGCTTTATCGGCACCGTCCCTCAGGACTTGGTTGACGTGGTCCAGATTGCTTTCCAACTCAGCCCGCTTGGCCCGCGCTTCCGCAAAGTATTCCCAATAATGCTCGAACAGCGCTTTTTTCAGTTCACCGTAACCAAGCCCACCGGTGCGCAGGCGCTCCTCCCAGTCACCGGCCACGTCTTCCGGTGCGACTAGACGCAAAAGCTGCACGGCGATGTTTTTGTCAGCATCTGGCTTGGGTTCATCCGGCGGTCGGCTGTCCATCACGAGGCGCATGATGGTTTTGCGCAGCGGCTTTTCGTCGCCAAAAATGTCGATCGTGTTTCCGTAGCTCTTACTCATCTTTTGGCCGTCCGTGCCGGGCACCACCGCCACCGAGTCGCGAATCTTCGGCTCGGGAATGACAAAGGTCTTGCCGTAGGCCTGGTTGAACTTGATCGCAATGTCGCGCGTTACCTCGACGTGTTGTTTCTGGTCGCGGCCGACCGGCACGACGTTCGAGTCGTAAATCAAAATGTCCGCCGCCATCAACACCGGGTAGCCGAACAGCCCGTGATTCGGCGAGAGCCCCTTGGCCAGTTTATCCTTGTAGCTGTGACAACGCTCGAGCAGCCCCATCGGCGTGAGCGTCGTCAGCAGCCAAGTCAGCTCGCACACCTCCGGCACGTCGCTTTGGCGGAAGAACACCGCCTTGGCCGGATCGAGCCCGCACGCGAGAAAATCCAGCGCAACGTCGAGCGTGTTTTTGCGCCGTTCATCAGCATCGAACACCGACGTCATCGAGTGGTAGTTCGCGATGAAGTAATACGCCTCACCCTGCTCCTGTAGCTCGATCGCCGGACGCATCATGCCAAAGTAGTTGCCAACATGCAGCGTCCCCGACGGCTGGATTCCCGATAAAATAATCATCTACTTAAGAAAAAACCTCCAAGCACTTGGCCAACCGGTAGAACCCCAAGCCGGCAATTGCTTATTCCCAAAAAACCGGCCAAGTTCCTAACGCCTTCGGGCGCGGCGTCAATGCAAATCAACGAAGACAGAGACTGGGAAGCCCTCTATCAGGCCAACGACACGTTCTGGGATCACGGCGAAGCCTCGCCCGGTTTGGTCGATTACCTGGCCGCGAACTCGTCTCTGCCGCTTGGCCAAGCGCTCGTCCCCGGCTGCGGCCGTGGCCACGACGCCCGCGCGCTGGCTCAAGCCGGCTGGGCCGCCACCGGGCTCGACCTCGCCCCAAGCTCCGTCCCCTTGGCCAAGCGCTTGGCCGACGAGGAAAGGCTCCCGATCGACTACCGCATTGGCGATTTTTTGAGCGATGAGCCGCATAAGCTGTTCGATCTCGTATTCGAGCACACGCTGTTTTGCGCCATCCCGCCGGTGCGACGCGATGACTACGTGCAGGCGCTGCGCCGCTGGCTCAAGCCGGGCGGACTTTACCTCGCAGTCAACTACATGATTACCGAAGACAACGGCGAGCCGCCGTTCAGCACCACGACCGCCGAACTGGACGAGCGCTTCGGAGAGCCGTTTGAGCTGCTCCGCCGCTGGACGCCGCGCTCATACGAAGGCCGCGAAGGAAAGGAGCTCATTAATGAGTGGCGGTTTCGTTAGGGGAGTTTCCAGAACTATGACCGGGCTGCTGCTCGTCACCTGCCTAAGCTTGGCCAAGCTGGCCGACCCCGGCACCGGAAAACCCGGCTTCACGCTGATGCCCCCGGCACAGACCGGCGTGCAGTTCACGAACACCCTCTCGACAGCGATTCTTATCGGGAAAAAGAATCTGCTGAACGGCTCCGGCGTCGCTCTCGGTGATTACGACGGCGACGAGACTGTTTATGACCGCAAAACCGACTGAGAGTGGCGTGATGTTTTGCGGGAGGCGGCGCAGGCTGCTCCCCTTCAATGGGATGAACCGTGGACGGAGGCCGACATGATTGGACAACGAAATGTCCTAAACCTGTTTTTACCGCTCGAAAAGCGGCTCAAAAAAACTTTGAAATAGTTCAATTTTATTGGTTTTTCTGCTTGCGAACCCCGCAGACCGCTCGTACAACCGAATCCCAGTAGTGCAGCACTACTACAAGGAGTAATAATAACCCGTACTATTAATAACGATATGGCAGACAAACCGTTGACTAAATCACAAATCTCAGCAGCTGTTGCTGAAGCAAATGGAATCACCAAGAAGGAGGCCACTGACTTGCTGGCCAATCTGGCCGACTTGGCACTCAAGAGCACCAAGAAAACTGGTGCCTTCACATTCCCAGGTATTGGGAAGCTCAAACTGGTAAACCGTCCAAAACGCATGGGGCGTAACCCCGCTACTGGCGAACAAATCCAAATCCCAGCAAAGACTGTTGTGAAGTTTGCCGTGGCCAAGGCCGCGAAAGACTTTATCGCCAGCTGAAGATTAACTCATTCCAATGAAAAGCGCCCGCGTTTGCTGGGCGCTTTTTTTGTGCATCAATGACTGAGAACAAGGGCAAACTCGACAAGATCGCCATCGTCGGCTGCGGTGCTGTTGGCAGTTTTTATGGGGCTAAACTGTGCCAATCCGGTCGCGATGTGCACTTCCTGCTCCGCTCCGATTACGAGGCCGTTCGAGACAACGGCGTGCATATCCAAAGCCTCAACCGCGATTTTCATGTCCGCCCAGTCACTGCGAAGTCGCCGTGGGAAATCGGCCGGTGCGATCTCATTGTTGTTGGCTTGAAGTCCACGGCGAACCACCGCCTCGGCGAACTGCTTACACCGCTGGTCGGCGAAGGTACAGTTCTGCTGACGCTTCAAAATGGGTTAGGCAATGAGGCAGCTCTGGCGAAACGGTTCCCGGCTCAGCCTGTCTTCGGCGGCATGTGTTTCGTCTGCCTCAACCGCATTGCGCCGGGAGTCGTCCAACATCTCGCGCACGGCAAAATTGTACTGGGCCGTCACGGCGGTTCACCGGATGAGTTGACCGGTGCGATCGCCGAGCTCTTCCGCTCGACCGGCATCCCGGTCGATGTCTCGCCCGACCTCGAAAAGGCGCACTGGGAAAAGTTGGTCTGGAATATCCCGTTCAACGGTCTCGGTGTCGCCGGTGCGGCGGGACTCGACGCCACACTCGTCGGGCGGCTCGGCCCCTGCCAACCCATCGGCCCCTGCCTCGCCACTGACGCATTGCTCGACAACGGGCCCTGGGAGCAACTTGTCACGGAACTGATGGACGAGGTCATCGCCTCCGGCTGTGCGCTTGGCCACGACCTCTCGCCCGGCCTTGGCGACCATCAGCGCAACCGCACACGCGTCATGAAGGCTTACCTCTCCTCGACGCTGATCGATTTCGAGCGCGGCCTACCAATGGAACTCAACGCTCTCTTCCGCCTACCGCTTGGCCGGGCGCAGGCCGCAGGTGTCGAGACCCCGCGCCTGGCATCGCTTTGTAATCTGCTTGCGGAATTGGATTATAGACGAAAAGACTCGGGATCGGACGCTGCCTGAGTCACAATTCGCCGCACCGAAATGCGCCTATTTTCCTTAATTTTTATCACATTCGCCGCCTTTGCCGCGCCAGCACTTGGCCAAGCGGATATGCGACCCAACATTGTTTTCATCATCGCCGACGACCTCGCATGGGACGACCTCGGCTGCACCGGCAACCCCCGCGTTCGCACGCCGAACCTCGACCGCTTGGCCAAGGGTGGCATGCGCTTCACAAACGCCTACCTGACGATCAGCTCGTGCAGCCCCAGCCGGGCCAGCATCATCACCGGCACCTACCCGCACCAGACCGATGCCGAGCAGCTTCACTGGCCGCTGCCGGCCGACCGGCTGACGTTCGTCGAGTTGCTCAAGGCCTCCGGCTACTGGACTGCGGCGGCCGGCAAGTGGCATCTGGGCAACGCAGTTAAGGATCGCTTTGACGAGGTCCGCGAGGCCGACGTGTCCGGCTTTCAACTGCCCACCGGCGAGGCGGCCAAGGCTGGAAAGATTGTGCAGAAGGCAGTCGGCGATGAGCGCAGCGGCTGCGATCAATGGGTGCCTTTGCTGAAGGCGCGGCCAACAGACAAGCCGTTTTTCCTGTGGCTCGCCGCGCTCGATCCGCACCGCGACTACGACGAGGGCATCCTCGAGCAGCCACACAAGCCAGGGGATGTTCGCCTGCCGCCGTATGTCGCCGATACGCCTGGGTCCCGTCGCGACTACGCGCTGTACTACGACGAGATCACACGGCTCGACCGTTTCGTTGGCGGCGTGATGGCCGAGCTGAAAGAACAGAACGTCGCCGACAACACATTCGTGCTGTTTATCAGCGACAACGGCCGGCCGTTCCCCCGCGACAAAACAACGCTTTATGACAGTGGCATCAAGACGCCGTTCATTGTGCACTGGCCGGGGCGTGTTGGCGCCGACAGCCACTGTAATAGCCTGCTCAGTTCGGTCGACATCGCGCCGGCGTTCCTGGAACTGGCCGGTTTATCGCCGCCGAAGATTTTTGAGGGATGCAGTTTCCTGCCGCTATTGCGTAATCCGCAACAGGGCATTCGCGAGTTCGTGTTCGCGGAACGCAACTGGCACGACTACGAGGATCGCGTCCGCGCAGTCCGCAACAGGCGCTTTAAGTACATCCGCAACTTTTACAACGACCTGCCCAACACACCGCCGGCGGACGTCGTGCGCTCAGTGGCCTACCGAGAAATGATCCGGCTGCGCGACGAGGGCAGACTTGTCGATGCACAAAAAAACACCTTCATTCAGCCGAGAGCCAAGGAGGAGTTGTACGACACACAATCCGATCCGTTCGAGTTGAAGAACCTCGCTAGTGACCCCGCACAAGCCAGGCGGCTGAAACGGTTCGGCAGCGCCTTGGCCAAGTGGCAGAAAGAGACGGGAGACACCAAACCCAGATTTCGCACGCTCGACGAGTTTGGCCGGGAAGATGGCCAGGCGTTGCCGGTGCGTGAACGGCCCCGCCCCGACAAGGTTGAAATGACCCGGCGTCTCGAGGCGCATTACCGCAAACAGGCCAATTGACCGCGCCCTTGGCGAAGCCGAAAACGACTGGCCAAGCGGCTGTTTTTGCGGAACTCTCTCCGCCACCTATGAATTCTCTTATCCGAACTTCTCTATTCAGCGTGCTTATCAGCGCATTGGCGCTTGGGCAAATCTCACCGAACCAGGTTTCCGCCGCCGACAAGCAACCCCCGAATGTCGTTGTCATTTTCATCGACGACATGGGCTACGCGGACATTGGCCCGTTCGGGGCCGAGGCGTATCCCACGCCCCACCTCGACCGCATGGCCAAGGAGGGGCGCAAGTTCACCGACTTTTATGTGACTCAAGCCGTGTGCAGCGCCTCGCGGGCAGGGTTGCTCACCGGCTGCTACAACGTTCGGGTTGGCATCTTTGGCGCGTTGGGGCCCAGCGCCAGGCACGGCATCAACGCCGGCGAAACGACGCTAGCCGAAGTCTGTAAACAGAAGGATTACGCCACTGCCATCTACGGTAAATGGCACCTTGGCCATCACAAACAATTCCTGCCGATGCAGCACGGGTTCGACGACTACTTCGGCTTGCCGTACTCG